>VXZF01000456.1 GCA_009845645.1 Gemmatimonadota bacterium
CAAGTGGTGAAGGCTGTGAACGGGGTGACGGCGCGGTTCGAAAAGAAGGCCCCACAGGAGGAAGAGGCGGCCTAAGAGCGGCCGTAGTTGAGGCGGTAGAGGCGCGCGTAGATGCCGTCTTGGAGCAATAGTTCTTCATGGCGGCCTCGCTCGCGCACCTCGCCGCGGTGCATCACCAAAATCTGGTCGGCGCTGCGGATGGTGGAGAGGCGGTGGGCGATGACGATGGAGGTGCGCTCGCTCATCAGCTTGGCAATGGCGTCTTGGATGAGCAATTCGGTCTCGGTGTCGATGCTGGAGGTGGCTTCGTCGAGGACGAGGATTTCCGGGTCGAAGGCTAGGGCGCGGGCAAAGGCCAACAACTGGCGCTGGCCGGCCGACAGGGTCGAGCCGCCTTCGGCCACGGCGTGGGTGTACCCTTGGGGGAGGCGTTCGATAAAAGGCGCGGCGTTGACGTAGCGAGCCGCGCGCTCGACTTGGGCGTCGTCGATGGCGTCGTCGCCGAGGCGGATATTGCCGCTGATATTCCCTGAAAACAGGAAGACCTCCTGCTGGACGATGCTGATGCGGCGGCGCAATTCGGCCGCGTGCCACTGACGCACGTCGCGGCCATCAACGAGGATTTCCCCGCGCTGGATGTCGTAGAAACGGCAGAGGAGGCTGACGATGGTGGTCTTGCCCGAGCCGGTGGCTCCGACTATCGCCATACTCTGCCCGGCCTGTAGTTCAAATGAGACATCCTTGAGAATCCAGTCTTCGGCTGCTGGATCGTACTTGAAGAACACGTTGCGGAATTCAATCGCGCCGCCGCGACTGGCTACGGGCAGCTTGCGCTGCGGTCCGCCGACGGGTTCGCTGGGGACGGCCAACATCTCAAAGATGCGCTCGGACGCGGCCATGGCGCTCTGCAGCAGGGCATAGCGGTCGGAGATGTCCATGATCGGGCGGAAGAAGCGGCGGATGTACTGGAGAAAGGCCACCAACACCCCCAGTTCGATGCGGTCGTCAATCACGTCCGAGGCCCCGTACCACAGCACCAGCGCCATGCCGACCGTGCCGAGTAATTCGGTGAGGGGAAAGAAGACGGCAAAGCAGTGGATTTCGCGGTCCTCGGCGTGGCGGTAGGGCAGGTGCTCGGCGTCGAAGTCGCGCAAATTGCGTTGCTGGCGGTTGAAAAGCTGCACCACCTCCATGCCGGTAATGTTCTCCTGCAAATAGGCATTGAGCCGCGCCAAGCGCGTGCGCAACTCGCGATAGGCGCGCATGGCGAGGCCCTGCAGGTAGAAGGTCGAGACGGCGATGATCGGGACCACTGTGCAGCAGATCAAGGCCAGCTCGAAGTCGATATAGGCCATGAAGCCGACGATGGCCAGCAAAGTAAAAAAATCCATAAAAACCGAGACGACGCCCTCGCTGAAAAACTCGTTGAGGGCGTCGATGTCGTTGGTGGCGCGGGTCATAATACGGCCCAGCGGTGTGCGGTCGAAGTAGCGCAGCGGCAGCTTTTGCAGGTGGGCAAATAGGTCGCGGCGCATGTCGTACATGACGCGCTGGCCGATCATGCCGGTGACCAAGGTCTGGGCGTATTGAGCGCCGTACTGCACGGCGACGCTGCCAAAAAAGGCCGCGATCATCCACCGCAGCCCCGCCCAGTCGCCGACGGCGATGTGTTCGTCAACCGCTACCTGCGTGATATAGGGACCGATTTGGCCGAAGCCGGCGGCGAGGGCAATGGTGCCAAAGGCGAGGATCACGTGCCCTCGGTGAGGTTTGAGATACCCCAACAGTTGCAGCGTCAGCCCCAAATTGAAGGCGCGTTCTTGGATTTCTTCTTCTTTGTTGAGCTCGGTGCTCACAGCGTTTCTAGCTCGGCGCGAAGCTGCTGGTGCTGGTACAACTCGGCGTAGAAGCCGCCGCTGTTGACCAAATCGGCGTGGGTGCCTAGTTCGGCGATGCGACCGTCTTCGAGCACGGCGATGCGGTCGGCGTGGCGCAGGGTCGAGATGCGGTGGGCGATGATGAGGGTGGTGCGGCCCTGCATGAGGGCGTGCAAATGATCGAGGATCGCTTCTTCGGTGTGGGTATCTACCGCGGAGAGCGCATCGTCGAGGATGAGGATCTGCGGTCGGCGAATGAGCGCGCGGGCCAAGGTCGCGCGTTGCTTCTGGCCGCCGGACAGGGTGACGCCTCGTTCGCCGATGAGGGTGTCGAAGCCCTCGTCGAACTGGTCGATGTCCTTTTTGAGCTGGGCCTCTTCGGCCACAGCGTGGATCTGGGCTTCGGCGGCCGAGTCCGCGCCGTAGGCGAGGTTGGCGCTGAGGGTATTGGAAAACAGAAAGGGATTTTGCGGGACGTAGCCGATGGCGTCGCGCAAAGTCGTTAGGGGCCATTCCTCGATTGGCACCCCGTCGATGAGGAGCTGGCCTGGCCCGGCTTGGATCAAGCGCGGCACGAGGCGTGCCAAGGTGGTCTTGCCCGAGCCGACGCGGCCGATGATGCCGAGGGTCGTGCCTTGGGGAATTTCGAGGTCAATCTGATGCAGGACTTGCTCTTCGCCGTAGGAGAAACTGAGCTTGCGGAAGGCGATGTGCCCGGCGATTGGGCGCGGATTGGCTGGGGGTAGGGCGTGGTCTTGGATCTCAGGTTCGACGGCGAGGATTTCGTTGATGCGCTGCATGGACACGAGGGCACGCTGGGCGCGGTCTATGACCCAGCCAATGTACATGATCGGGCGGATGAGTTGGGTCAGGTAGGCGTTGAAGGCCACGAAGGCCCCTAGGCTGAGTTCGCCGTCGATGACTGCGCGCCCGCCCAGCCACAAATTTAGCCCCAAGCAGAGCGAGGCGATGACGTAGGACAGCGGTCGGTAGTTGGCGCGGGTGCGGATATAGGCGCGGTTTTTTTCGAGGTACGCCAAGTTGAGTTGGTCGAACGCGGCGTTTTGCGCGGGCTCTTGGGTGTACGCCTTGACCACGCGGATGCCGGAGAGGTTTTCTTGGATGAAGGTGCTGATGCGGCCGAAGTAATCTTGGATGGCCTTGTAGCGGGTGTTGATGACCGCGGCGATGCGGATCATCACGATGCTAAAAAGCGGCATGGGCAACAGCACCAGTAGAGCCAGCTTCCAGTCGAGCAAGCACATACAGGCGAGGGTGAAGGTCAGACCCAAGGCGGTATCGACGATGCCGCGAATGCCATAGATCCAAAAGAGATGCACCGAGTGCAGATCGTTGGTCGCCCGCGCCATGAGGTCACCGGTGCGACGCTGCTGGTAGTACGACAGCGGCAGCTTGAGTAGGTGGGCGAAATACGCGATGCGGATGTCGTATTCGATGCGATTGGCGGCGCGGCCTAAGAATATCCGCATGGCGTAGCCGCACAGGGCTACGCCCAAGGCGTAGGCGAGGATGTAGAAGACGTAGGTTGCTATTTCCTTGGAGGCCGTGTCCGGCGCGGAGACCGCATCGACAGCGTCGCCCACCAGCAGCGGGATGCGCGCGGTCGCCGCCTGCCCCAGCCCAATGCAGAGCGCACCGAGTAGGATGTGACTTCGATAGGGACGGACGTATTGGGAAAACGGACCAAACATTAGCGGGCGAGGGATAGCTCGGGAAAGGTGCTAGCGAGGAGCGGGCGCATGGCTGATAGTGCCTCGGCGCGGTGACTGAGGCGGTTTTTTACCTGCGGGTCGAGCTGGGCCATGGTCTTGGCGTAGGCGGGGACAAAAAAGACCGGATCGTAGCCAAAGCCGTTGGTGCCGGCAGGGGCAGGGGCGATCCGCCCTTCACATGTGCCTTCGGCGCGGCACTGGCGGCCATCGGGACTTACTGCGCAAAGGACGCAGCGGAACCTAGCACGGCGTTGCGCTGGCTCGGGATAAGGCGCGAGCTCGGTGAGTAAGAGCTGGCAGCGGCCGGCGTCGTCGAGGTCGGGGCCGCCGTAGCGAGCCGAGTAAATCCCGGGCGCGCCGCCGAGGGCATCGACCTCGAGCCCAGAGTCGTCGGCAAGGGCGATCTGGCCGCTGGCTGCGGCATAGGCGCGGGCCTTGAGTTGGGCGTTGGCGGCAAAGGTCTGGCCGCTTTCCTCGACGTCGAGTTCAAGGCCCAACGCGGCTGGCGCGACGACTGCAATATCGGCGAGTAGGGCGCGGACTTCGCGCAGCTTGCCGGCGTTGTTCGAGGC
>VXZF01000711.1 GCA_009845645.1 Gemmatimonadota bacterium
CCGCCCGTACCCACCGCCGGTGGTGCATTCGGACTGCGAAAAGGTCTGGCTTTTTTTTTTTAATGTTTTTTTGAATACCGAGATCTACATCCGCGACCCAGATTCCGCGATTGACGAGCAGGAGTTTTTCCACTGGGACCTGTGCGGCCACCTCGTCTTGCGGGGGGTGATGGACGAGGAATGGCTGGTCGCGGCCAACGAAGCCATCGACAAAAATCCCGACCGGATCAGCCACGGCGGATCGGCTGCTGGCGATTCCACGCCGTTAGCTGGCACCGGGGTCGGCCGCTCGTCCATGGGCAACCCGTGGGCATTGCCCGCGCCATACGGCGAGCCGTTCCAGCGCATGATCGCCAATCCAGCGCTCGTCCAGCGCATGAACTGGATCATGGGCAGCGGCTTTGAGTGCATGATGTGCAGCGGCTTCCTGTCTGGGAAAGGGTCGTCCGGGCACTTTCTGCACTCGGCCGCCACGCCAGCCAAAGTGGGCAACCACTACCGCCAGCAGAATGGCCGCGTGTACGCCGAATCCCTCAACGTGGCTTGGCAATTGCGCGATGTAACGCGAGCCGATGGGGGCTTCGTCTGCGTGCCCGGCTCGCACAAAACCGCCTATCCCATGCCCGACGGCATCCGCACCTGCGATAATGAAATGGGCCTCGTTAAACACATAGAGATGAAGGCGGGCGACGTGCTGCTGTTCCTCGCGTCGGCGCAGGCGCACGGGGCGTATCCGTGGACGGGGGAACAGAATCGGCGGATGATATTTTTCCAGTACCGGTCGCGCAATATGTACGCGCCTTAATAAAGAATGGAGAATTCATGCAACTCAAACTAGCGTGCGCTGACTTTACCTTTCCCATCCTGCCACACGAGCAAGTATTGGCGCTCATATCCATGCTGGGGCTAAAGGGCGTGGACATCGGGCTTTTCGAGGACCGCTCGCACTTGCAGCCTTCCACTGAGTTCAAAAACGTCCAGCGCTCCGGGCGCGCCCTCGGGCAAAAACTAGCGGACAACGGCCTAGTCGCCGCCGACCTATTCCTACAACTAGCCCTCGACTACGAATCCCATGCGGTCAACAACCCGCAGCCCGAAATCCGCCACCACGCGCGCAACGCCTTCCTCAAGGTCCTCGACTACGCAGCCGAGTGCGACGGTAAGCACGTCACCGGTCTGCCGGGAGCCTTCTTCAATCACGAGCCAAAGCCCGACTCCACAGCCCGCGCCGCCGAGGAACTGGCGTGGCGAGTAGAGCAGGCGCAGGCGTGCGACGTCGTCTTCGCCATAGAGCCGCACATCGGCTCGCTCGCCAACACCCCCGAGCGCGCCGCCGCGCTGGTACAAGCCGTCCCGGGTCTGACCCTAACCCTCGACTACGGCCACTTCGTCCCGCGCGGCTTCGCAGCCGCCGAAGTCGATCCACTGCTCCAGCACGCCACGCACTTCCACGTGCGCGGCGTCAACAGCCAGAGCGGCGGAACCTCCTTGGCGGAAAACGAGCTCGACTGGCCGCACATTTTAAACACCATGGATCAAACGGGATACGACGGCTGGCTCGAATTGGAATTCGGCGGCAACAACCTCACCGACACCGTCGAGTTCCGCGACTATTTGCGCTCGCTCGCTGACTAATCGCGGTTGAATGCAATCGAGAAGTACCCTAAGATCGAGGAACCCCTTGGCAAGTCAGGGCGTCTTTTGACGGATTGCCTTTGACCCAATCACACCACAACTTCCTAAATAGGAGCAAATCATGCTGAAATACGTCCTCACCCTCACCGCTCTAGCCCTTTTACTAGCCCCAGCCCCAACCCTCGCCGGTACCGTCCCAGTAGAAGGCGAAGGCGACCCATCCTTGTACGTTGTCAAAGTCCACGCCGATTGGTGCGGCTCCTGCACAACCCTTGAGCCAATCCTCGAAGAAGTCCAAGCCGGCGTGGCCGATCACCCCGTCCTCTTCGTCCAATTGGACGTCACCGACTCAACGTTGACATCCCAAGCCCGCCTGCTTGCCGCGGCCCTCGACGTAGAAGACCACTTCAAGGCCAACAACAAAACCGGCCTCGTCCTGCTCATCAACGCCCAAGACCACACCCTGCTGGAAACAGTGACCAAGCAAAACACCGCTGCTGAGATCGTCGGCAAAATCGAAACCCACCTCGCCGCACAAACCAAGCAGGAAGAGTCTGCCGAGTAGGCTAACCGTTTAGCTCGTACTCGTCCACCAAGGCGCGCACTCGCGCTAAAAATGGAGCAATATCCGACGGTTGATTAACCGCGTTGTGAAGGACTATATCCTCACCCGTTTCCGCGTGGAACACGGTCGCAGCCGGCGACAGGCTCACCTTTTCGACCTCGACCCACGCCAGCGTCTGCCGACCAAACAGGCCCTCTTCAACAGTCACGCCTTCCGGTCCTAACCAGACGAATCGCCGATGGAGACGGTGGACGAAAAACGCCGCCGCGCAAAACGCCGCGATCCCGCCAGCGAGCACCGCGAGTCCATACGCGAAGCCGCCGCGCTGGAAGGCGATGGTGCTCAATATCAACTGGCCAGCACCCAACAGGGCAAAAACTAGGCGCTGGCCGGCACCGGGGCTGGTGGATAGATCGAACTGTTCAGCCATGCCTTAGCGCGGTACGATCCAGTCCTCGTCTATTTCCATGCCAAAACCCGGCGCGTCCGAAGGAACCAAGCGCCCATCTTGAGGCACGGCCGTGCCCGGTATGGTGGGAACCTCATCCAAGGGAATGCCCGGAGGCGAGCCGAGCCAGAACTCGGCCATCGGCGACTCGGGGAAGGCAAAGGCAAAGTGTTGTCCATAGACACTGTTGGCACCGCCGTGGGGGATGGTGACAAGGCCGGCGGCTTCGGCGATGTAGTAGATCTTGACCGCCTCGGAGAAACCGCCGCACCACTTAATATCCGGTTGCAGCACATCGACGCAGCGGTGTTCAACTAGCTGGCGGAAGGCCTGACGGCCGTGGTGGTCCTCGCCGGTGGCAATGGGCACGTACGGTGCGGCTCGCTTGAGCGCGATGTGGCCTTCGAGATCCGTGGGAATCAGCGGTTCCTCAATCCAGCGCATCTGATAGGGCCTGAGCCGCTCGGCGACTTGAACGGCGTACTCGACGTTGTAGGACATGACCGCGTTGAGCATCAGCTCGCAGTCTGGGCCGATGGTCTCGCGCACTTGGGCGATCTTGTCTTCGAGGCGGTTGAGCCCTTCCTGACCCTCGCGGTAGTGAACCGGATTGGTAACCTTGAAGGCGCTAAACCCCAGTTCGAGGCCCCAGTCGAGGTCGTCGCCAGTGGCGTAAAGTTCGAGATGGTCGCGGCAGGGGCCGCCGAGCAGGCGGTACACGGGCAGGCCCAGCAGCTTGCCCTTGAGGTCCCAGAGCGCCAAATCAATCCCGCTTTGGGCAACGGCTGCGGTACCAGCATGACCGAGGCGCTGAGCAGCGCGCCACATCAGGTCATTGAGAAATTCCGTGGCCAGACAATCGCGACCCGTCAGCAGGGGCGCGAAGACCTGCTCGACAATGGCGGCGACCGGCGCGCCAAAGGAGCAGTTCCCCAAACCCCAAGTGCCGTCCTCGGCCGTGATTTGGACCCAGACAGGGCCTCCGCCCATACCCGGCATCTGGCCGGGGAGGCGCGAGAACTCTGGATACTTGTTGATCGGCAGCGAACGCGGTGCACTCTGGTTCCAAGAGGGGCGGCGCGGCGCGGTTTTGGGCGGGTTGTGCGGAATCTTGAGATCAACTACGCGAATGGATTGTATTTGCACGTCTAAACCTTCTCAAATCTACATCGGGCGTTTTTCGCTACGTAGAGGGGGATACATTATATCGCCGGGCGTTGATAGCAGCAAGGTCGGCAGCGCGGTCAGGCCATCAAAAGGAGTATTGCAGTTGCATCGAGTAGATGTTGTCGGCGTAGCTCTGGGTGGGATCGTTCGAGTCGTTGGTCGCAAACGCGTATTCCAGCCGCGCCGCAAAATTGTCGCGGAGGTCTTGTTTAAAGCCGAAGCGCAACAGGGTGAGGTTGTCTCGCCGTTTGGTGCCGGTCTCGAGCACGACCCAATCTTGGTATAACTTGAAATGATGGCGCGCAGCAAGGCTCGCGTTGGAACGCGGCGCGAGTCGCCAGATGAAAAAAGACCCTATGCGGTGA
>VXZF01000341.1 GCA_009845645.1 Gemmatimonadota bacterium
TACGGATTTCCCTTTATTTACTCTTCGTACGTCGATCACGGCATTGGATAATCCGTCCGTCCGTAGAGAATGACATCTCAGACCATTGCCCATCGGTCTCAGGCAAGCGGAGCGGCTTTGGATGAAAAAGATCCATGATAAGAACCCCTTGACGATCTACAGAATTACGTAGGTGTGATAAGAATATCTGTGGGTCAGCTAGTACATATGGGTCAGCTAGTACATAGTTGAATGTGAAAAATGTTACCAGTGCTGCATCAAAATGGTCCACCATTGGCCCATCGAGGAAATTATGGATCTCTAAATGCAGTTTTCCAGTTGCTAGTTGATCAGTAAGCCGCAACTTGGCGATGGCCAGCATCTCAGTTGATACATCAACGCCGGTGATGTGAGAACATGAGCCTAAGAGCGACTGTAGAATTCGTCCAGTGCCACAGCCGACCTCTATAACAGATTTAGATCCTTTAACCGAGGTGCAGTAAAAAGACAAGTCATCAACGAAATGCTGAACGTACGTATCATAGTATCGAGCGAATTTCTGGTATGGACTATGCTGCATATTTGATATGCTCAACCTTGGTCTTCAATTAGGCGATCATTCATCTGCGCCAGCCTACTTGGGGGTAGGGCTCGTGAAGGTTAGCTGATTCTCAAATGGATCCTTGAGCTTTAGCTCCGTCGAACCCCATGCCTGATCGATGGGCTCTTCCGTCATGTCGCTCTTTTTACTCTTTAGCTCTTCATATATATCGAGGACGTTCTCGACTTGAAGCTGGACTGCTCCAGGCCGACCGGCCGGTTCGCCGAGATGCTCGGATAAGTGAAGTGCCAAGCCGCCTCGCGAAACGCCCATATAGACGGGGAAATCCTCGGCGTGACGCCACTCAAAGTCGATTTTGAACCCCAAAAACTCGATGTAGTAGCTCTTTGCCTCTTCGTAATCGTCAATCCGGAGGATGGGATACGCGCGTTCCATGCCGGCGTTTCTCCTACTCTGTTAGAGGTGTAGATTCTCTTCCATTCATGTCAGATATCGCTTTAATCTCGCGAACAATATCCTCTTGGTGACGCTCCAATAATGATTTCTGCTCAGGCCATAAAAAGTCGGGCAGCCGATCAAGCGGGAACCATTTCATCTCATAGTGATAGACTGTATCGATTGGTGTAGCTTCAATCTGTTCGGTGTGAAACAAGTAGAGATGGATCACGGCCCAAAAGTCTTTATCATAGGTTAAGCGTTCGACGACTTCGAGTTTGTTGACGAGGGTCAAGTCCGTCAGGCCCGTTTCCTCTTTTATTTCACGGTATGCGGCTTTTAGCAGGTCTTCACCCGCTTCGACACCGCCTTTGGGTAAGACATACTCTTCCATATCGCCCTCACGTGTCAGAGCAACGAAGATTTGCTCGTCGTGAAGTCGAACGACTACACCGCCACTGGCTACGCGCTCTGGGACATCGGTTGGCCGTTGATACCAGGATGCATCTATTGCTGTCATGTTATTCCAAATGGATCGCTTGGGCTAGTTCCCGCAGTACATCAACCGCCAAGAGCACGTCCTCCCTCCTACAATCGAACTGCCCGACTTGGAAGCGGATGACGAACTGGCCCTCGTGGATCGTCTGCGTCAGGTAGATCCGGCCATCGTCGTTGACCGCGCGGAGCAGGCGCTCGGTGGCGTCGTTGGCATTCTCGCCGACGGGGGCATACTGGAACGTGAAGAGCGAAAGATGGCAGTCCGTCGTCAGGCGAAAGCCGTCCAGCAATGCGATCTCCGCGGCGGCCTCCTCAGCCCAAGCAATGTGGTTCCGGATGCGCTGGCGGAGGTCTTCAAGGCCGTGCGCGCGCAGCAGGAACCAGAGCTTGAGAGCGCGGAATCGGCGTCCCAAGGGGATCGTCCACTCGCTGTAATTGGTGATCTCGGTTTGGCCGAGGGTTTGCAGGTAATCCGGACGGACGCCGAGAGTGCGAACCTGCGGTTCTGGGTCCGCAAGAAACTGAATCGAGCAGTCGAACTGCGCCCCGAGCCACTTGTGGGGATTGAAGGCAATGCTGTCGGCTCCCTCGACGCCTTCCCACAACGCCCGTAGCTCAGGACAGATCATCGCGGAACCGGCCCACGCTGCATCGACGTGGACGTAGAGATCGTGCTCTCGCGCCACTTCAATGGTCTGGCGCACGCGGTCGGACGCGCCGATCGACGTGCCCCCGATACAAAGGACGACACCGGCCGGGAGAAACCCCGCCGCGCGGTCCGCGTCGATAGCCCGGCGGAGCGCCTCCGGATCGAGCGCCCAAGAACCATCAGTCGGAACTTTGACGAGGTGCTGTTGGCCGATACCAGCAATTCGGATCGCCTTGTCAACCGACGAGTGAGTCTCCGGTGAAGCATAGACCCGGACCTGTTTCTCTCCCACCATTCCAGAATCGATCCCTCGCCAGCCTAGCGCACGCTCGCGCATCGTCAATACGGCGCAGACATTAGCCGACGTTCCCGAGTCTTGGATAACCCCCTGGAACCCTTCCGGTAGCCCAAGGGCCTGGCGCATCCAATCGACCATCCGGGTCTCAATCTCCGTAGCTGCAGGTGAGGTCTGCCAGAGCATGCACTGGGCCGCCATGACCGCCGTCAAATTTTCGGCAATCATCGAAACCGGCGCGGCATTGGCGCTGAAGTACGCAAAGAAACGCCGGTGTTGCCAGTGCGTCATGCCGTCGGGTACGATGCGCTCAAAGTCGGCGAAGATCGTCTCCATATCCACCGGCTCTTCCGGCGGCACTAACGGCAGCATCGCAGCAATCTCACCCGGTGCGGTCTGCGCCCGCACGGACCGCTCATCGAGCGTAGTTAAGTACTCGGCACCCCATCGGGCAGCTCGCTCAGCCCAGCGAAAGTAGTCTTCTCGTTTCATTCTGAAGTGAGATTGATAGTATCGCCTCTAAAGACCTTCAATCCGCCCAAATTCTTTTAACGCCTTTAGTATCTCAACGGTCAAACAACTCTTCCAATGCTGTTCGGCTTGCTCCCAGACTTCTGGATACTGGCCATACCAGGTCCAAGTAGGCGACCAAGAGCCATCTGAATTTTGATGCTCAATATCAAAATCCAAATTCATATCTACTTCGCTCTTCAGCGTCTCTGCTAGCAACGAGGTGGGCGTATGAGCTAGCCAGAGCGGTCTGGCAGAGGGTCCCATCAATTCTTCCGGCGTATGAACGACGACGGAGTGCGCTCTCTGAATCAGTATTTCCGCCAACGTATCTTTCGCGGCTTGGGGCAGGGCAGCCGTCTCAACCAGATGAACACAGCAAATAAAATCGTACATGTTCATTTCATCTGATAACGTTTTTATATGCTCTATGACCTCTACCGTGAGCTGTTTAGTCAGGTCTGTAGGTACCAACTCGTGGTATTCATGCAGATAGCCCACGACCTCCGCACGGGGGTTGGCCAGGAAATTGCCAAAAGTAGCCGCCGTATTCTCAAAATTCCACCACGGCGCATGGGGGTATTCATCCACCGCTTGCGGGACGATAGGCCATCTGCTCTGGGCCGAATCGTATTCGGCCAGCAAATACTGGATTGCCTTCTGGACAATCTCATCGTTACTCGTCGCTTTGACCTCTCTGAGAAGGCGCAGTGCAATGGTCGTCGTGATAACAGATGAATCGGGCATTTGGATATCGGGTTCAAGGCCATTGCCGAAACCGCCATCCTGATTCTGGTAGTTAGCAAGTTCGTCCAGGACCGCGGCTGGAGTTCCATCATCGAAATAATACGATAGAAGCCGTCTTTCTAATTCCCGGCCCTGCTCCATCACGAAAGTCCTTGCTTTCTCGAATGAGTCACTAGTCAACAGCTTCATATTTCTTAACTCCTACAGATGAATAGTCTTGTGCATTGCTTATTTGAAGTCCAAGTACATGAAAGTACATACTCCACTGGGATGCACCTCAAATGTACCGCTAGAAAGTACTTCGTTGATTGCCGCCTTGGGATTAGTCAGGGGGAGTGGGTTATGGCCATTGAGAATAAGGTCTATATCGAGTGCGTCGAGCCGTTCGTACCTACGGCGCAGTTCAGTGCGTGACGGCGTACCCGTGGCTCGTAGGCGGATACCCTTTTCCTGCATCCAGTACGAAACATTGCGTCCCCCCATACCACCT
>VXZF01000010.1:0-1185 GCA_009845645.1 Gemmatimonadota bacterium
GCCCCCCGAGCAAAAGCTCGAAGTGGGGGCTGAAGATTATGCGATCGACAAAGTAGGGTGCTAGCGTTTGCGCGGCGGCTTGGGCTGCGGTTGTTTGGTCAGGCAGGGGGACCACGAGGGAATCGGTCCCGGCTTCTGCTGGCATGAAGGGAGCCAGACTCGGCGGCAATGTCGCGTCGAGCGTGAACAGATCGACGAACGAAAGCAACGCCACGTCTAGGGTAAAATCATCCGAGAGGTTGGCGACCTCCAAGCCAAAGAGGAGTTGGTGCTCAATACCGCCGGTTTGCAGTTCCAGCAGGCCCTCGAGTTGATTGCCGACGATCCGCTGCTGGTCGTCGAGGTCGAGCAGCGTGCGGGCGAGATCTAGAGAACCAGTCGCGTTGGGAAAGGCTCCGTTGAAGAGAGTACCCTGCGAGGGCCAGTCGAGGCTGGTGTAGTAGAGTTTATCACGCAAAGTGAAATTAGACGCTAAATGCCATTCGTAATCGGCGCGAAAGCGCAGGATGGTCTGTTCGGAAAGGTCAAAGGGCGACTGGTAGGAGCGGGTGCGCGGCACATCGGGCAGTGCACCGCCGACGATGGGCAGACCCGAGTCGGAGCTATGTTCGCTCGTCAAGTACTCAAAGTCGAGGTGCAGCGTCGAGCGCTCGCCGAGGTTCAGCCGCAGCGTTGGGTTTACGGCGAGAATCGAGCTGTTTTTGCCGTCGCGGTAGCCCTCCGCGTCCTGCCACAGCGCGTTGAGACGCAGGGCGAGGTTTTGGTCGGGCAGGGCGCGGCCAGCGTCGAGGGTGGCGCGATAAGTGGAGAAGCTCCCTAAGGAGGCGTTGACGCGGGTGAAGTCGCTCGCTGGGTCTGGCCGTTTGCGGACGAGATTGATGGTGCCCGACAGCGGGTTGCCGCCGTAGAGGAAGGCACCGGGGCCTTTAAGGGCCTCGACGCGATCCACGTTGTAGAGTTGATAGAAGGTCGCTTCGGGTTCGGGGGCTCCGTCGGAGAGTACTAAGCCGTTGGCGAGCGAGTCGAAGCCGCGCAGGTAGAATAGGTCGTGGACGCCGAAATTGGTGTGGACACCGACGCCGCTGACATTGGCCAGCGCGTCGCTGAGAGTTGCGCCGTCTTGGGTTTCGATTAGGGCTTGGGGGACGATACCGACGCTCAAGGGGGTTTTGCGCAGGGGCAGGG
>VXZF01000010.1:1195-4156 GCA_009845645.1 Gemmatimonadota bacterium
CGTCTTTGGGCCCATCTCCCCGCGGGGGCGCCCCCCCCCACGCCCCTGGGGGTCTTGTTCAGGGGCAGCGGCATTTTGGTCGCGATAGCGTTGGCGCGGGGGATGGCTAGCCGCGAGCCGGTGACGATGGTCTCATCGACGACGTGGAGTGAGTCGTCGGCGCTTTGAGCATGGACGAAGGTTGTCAGCACCGCCAAGGCAAAAATTAACAGGGTGCCACGGATATTTCTCATTGAGTTGCTCCCACTATGTTTATGCGGACGATTTCTTTATTGTCGCGGAGGTAGATCCCACCGTCAACGAGCGAGGGGATGGTCCCACATCCGCTGCGGTGGAAGACTAGGGTGTTGACCTTTTCAACGAAGCCTGCGGGTGTGGCTTCAGCTATGCCGAGATTGCAGCGTTCGCCCAAGATGACGAGGTGTCCGTCGGCGACGATCAGGGTACCCGTGCCATAGCCCCGGGTCTTCCACTTTTCCTCGCCAGTCTCGGCGTCGAGGCATTTGAGGACCGAGCCATCGAAACCGTAGAGGTACCCTTGGTAGTAGATGGAGGTGGTGGAGTGGTTTTGCATGTTATTATTGCGCCAGACCTCGGCCACTTCATAGCCCTTGTCTGTGGCTGTGACTTCCACCACAGAGCCGCCCATACCGTAGCTGGAGGAGATAAAGAAGCGATTAGGCGGGATAAAAACCGGGGTAGCAGCGTTGGTGGATTGGCTGGTTATCCAGGGGTATTGCCACAGCACCCGGCCTTTCTGCGGCGCGACCGCGATCAGCCCGTAGGCGGTAAAAAATACCGCTTGGCGCGTTTGGCCGATGGTGGCGATGATGGGAGAGGAGTGGCCCCTCTCGTCGCTGCCAGCAGTCCAGGCGACCTCGCCGCTAGTTTTGTCAAAGGCGATCAGCGAATGGCCTTTCTTACTGCCCGCTTCGATTAAGACGCGGTCTCCTTCGACTAGCGGCGACGCTGCAAAGCCCCGACCGGGCCTCACTGTGTCGAATTCGAGTACTATATCGCGGCTCCATCGTTGGGTACCAAACTGGCTGTCGAGCGCGAGGAGTTTGCCATGGACGCTAAAGACATAGACCATCTTGCCGTCAACCGTGGGGGTGGCACGCGGCCTGCCGCCGCCTCGCCATCCCGAGGGATCGTTGCCGATGGTGCGGGTGCGCCATATGACTTCGCCATTGCGGGCGTCGAGGCAGACTGCGTATTCGTATCCACTGTGGATGTACATTGTGTAGAGGCGATCACCGACTACGGACAGGCCGGAAGAGCCCTGCCCGGCATGGACGCGCCAGGACTCTTTAAAAGATGGCGCTTTGCCGAACAGACCCGTCTCCGACGAGATGCCGTTGCGGTGAGGACCGAGCCATTGCGGCCAGTCCGTCCATTGCCAGTGCGACCAATCTTGGGCCAAGGTCGGTAGGGCACCTAAGACGATGGCGAACAGGGCGGTGCGCGCGGTGCTCATTGGGCTGTCCCCACCACGTCTATGCGGACGATTTCTTTATCATCGCGGAGGTAGAGTCGGCCATCGGCCAGTGCGGGAGCTGTCCAGCATTTGCTGCGGAAGACCCAAGTGTTGGCCTTTTCGACGAAGCCTTCGGGCGTGGCTTTGGCTAGGCCGAGATTGCCGCGTTCGCCCAAGAGGACGAGGTGGCCATCGGCGACGATCAAGGTGCCCTTGCCGTAGCCCCGGGTCTTCCACTTTTCGGCTCCGGTCTCGGCGTCGAGACATTTGAGGATCGAGCCGTCAAAGCCGTAGAGGTGCCCTTGGTAGTAGATGGAGGTGGCGAAGTGGTTTTCCATCTCTTTGTTGCGCCAGATCTCCGCCACCTCATAGCGCCCGTCTGTGGCGGAGACTTCCACTACACTGGCCCCCGTGCCGTAGCCGGAAGAGATAAAGAAGCGGTTGGGCGGGATGAAAACCGGGGTCGCGGCGTTGACGTTGTGCCTAGTCGTCCAAGGGTGTTTCCACAGCACTTGGCCGTGTTGTGGCGTGACTGAGATTAGCCCGTTGCCGGTGAAAAATACCGCTTGGTGCATTTGGCCGATGGTGGTGGTGATAGGAGAGGAGTAGCCCAGCTTGTCCCTGCCGGTTTTCCAGGCGACGTCGCCGCTGGTTTTGTCAAAGGCTATCAGCGAATGACCGCCCGTTCCGCCAGCTTCGATTAGAACGAGGTCTCCTGCGACTAGGGGCGACGGGCAAAAGCCCCAGCGGGGCTTCTTGCTGCCGAACTCGCTCACTAGGTCGTGGCTCCATTTTGGGGAGCCGGTTTGGCTGTCGAACGCGTAGAGTTTGCCGTAGGCGCTGGAGACATAGACCATCCCGTCATCTACGGTGGGGGTGGCGCGCGGACCGTCGCCGCCTTGCCGTTCCATTAACATACCGTCGGTGCGGGTACGCCACAGCACTTCGCCATTGCTGGCGTCGAGGCAGACCGCGTATTCATCGCCGCTGTGGATGTACATCGTATAGATTTGATCGCCGACGACGGACAGGCCGGAAAAGCCCTTTCCGCCTTGGACGCGCCAAGATTCTTCAAACGATGGCTCGTCGCCGAACAGACCCGTCTCCGGCGAGATGCCGTTGCGGTCGGGGCCGAGCCATTGTGGCCAGCCCGTGGATTGCCAACGCGACCAATCTTGGGCTAAAGCTGGAAAGGCGTATAAGACGAGGACTAACAGGGCATTGCGCGCGATACTCATTGGGCCGCTCCTAGCACCTTGAGGCAGACGATCTCGCTTTCGTCGCGCATATAGAGGCGACCATTGGCCAGCGAAGGAATGGTCCAGCAGCGGCTGTCGAAAGCGGGGTAGCTGGCCTTTTCGACAAAGCCTTCGGGCGTGGCTTCGGCTATGCCGAGGTTGCCTTGTTCGCCCAAGATGATGAGATGGCCGTCGGCGATGATCAGGGTGCCCTTGGCGTAGCCTCGGGTCTTCCACTTTTCTTCG
>VXZF01000484.1 GCA_009845645.1 Gemmatimonadota bacterium
ATCGACGAACTTCCGCGTCAGCCACTGGCGCTCGTACACGTACGGCACCGTGTGGTCGCCCCAAGGCATTAGCTGAATGCCGTTGAGCAACAGCCGATCCTCTTTGGCCCAGATATCGCGAAAACCAAAGCGAGTCACGGCGGTATGCACGGCGCGACCTGCCGAGTGCAGCGAACTTTCGAGAAAGTACAAGACCGGCTCGCCGTACGGCGGACGACCCCAGAGCACGGCGTCGCCCCAAGGCGCTGCGGTCTCTAGACGACGGCTCTCCCCCGGTGCCAGATCAAGATTACAACCTTCGAGTTCCAACTCAGTCTCGCCCGCGCGGCGCACCCGCAGGCGAATGTCGCCGTGGAACGCTTCCTCGGCGTCGTTGCGAACGGTCAACCCAACGCGGATTTCGTGCTCTCGCACCGACGTGACAATCTGCACATCTTCGACCCGCACCCGCGACTCCCAACTCAGCCACACATCCGACTCCATGCCAACGGTGGCGGCGCTCGTGTACCAGAAGCGAGTGTCGAGGGCTTTTTCCGCCTCTTCACTCAGCCGTGATGCGTCGGGATGCGCATAGCGGCCGCTACAGTTATGAGTAAACACGTCGAGCCGGTACTCGCGCCCCGGGCGAACGCTATCGGTCAAGTCAATGCGCCAAGGCAATCGCATGCCGTAGTGCTCGCCGAGCACCTCGCCGTCGAGATAAGCGCGCCCAAAGTGACGGACCCTCCCTAAGTCGAGCACGATGCGCCCGTCTACATCCCAGCCTTCCGGCAGTCGCAGTTCTGTGCGGTACCAACCGGACTCGGGCGGATCGTCTTCAAACTCGCGTGAGCGATGCGGCACGCGCACGCGCTCCCAGCCGTCGGTCGGCGGATCGCCATCGGGACCCTCGGCAAACTCCCACTCGCCGTTCAGCAGCAGGCGAACATCGCCGCCCATTCCCAACAACTCAGTCGCAGTACCCGAAGCGTTCATAGCTTACCCCTCTCCCCGAGCCATTGACCCATTACCCACAGGCTCCAGCCGGATAAAGGTCTTCAACAATTCCCACTGCCAAGAGTGCGGAAAGCCGTAGGGGTCTTGCTGACTCGGCCAGCCGGTCCAGCGGGTAGTATTACAAGGATAGCGGATAATTAGCTGCGCCAAGAAGATGTCGGGCAACTCCCCCACCCAGATCTCCATCGCCTCGCTGAACAACTCCAACAGTTCCTCATCGCCGACCTGTAGAGGCGCGATGCGCTCGACAATGCGGTCGAACTCCTCGTTGCGCCAGCGCGAAATGGTTGACCACAGCGGTGCCGGCTGCCCCGTGGGCCGGAAGTACTGCGAGGTGTAGTAAGACAGCATCAGATAGGGATCCATGCCACGCACCCCACTGGGTCCCTTGCAACCGAGGGAAGCCTTCTGCTCCCCCGTCTGCACGAGAGAGGTCAGGCCGGGCGAGGTGTCAAAATTCGCATCAAAACCAGCGTCGCGCAGTTGTTGAGTCAGCGGCGGACCATAAGCCCGCAGCCACTGCGGCACGTACATGGCAATCTCGACGCGTTCGCCCTCCGCGTTGACCCACAAACCCTCGTCGTCCTTGCGATAGCCTTTCCCCTCCATGATCCGGTCCACTTCTTCCAGATGCGGCTTAGTGTCGTACCCGTGCCGCGCAAGGATCTCCTGCAGAGCTTCGTCAAAAGGCGCGAACCATTCGTAGGGCGTGAAGGGATGCAGCGCGACCACGCCCGCCCCCGACTCAGCTAGCTGGACGAGTTTCTCCCGATCGATGGCCATGCTGATCGCCCGGCGAATCTGCGGATCGTCAAACGGCGGCTCCGAGCAGTTCATGTTGAGGTCAATCGGACACCAGTCCAAGTAGCCGTAGGGCGGCTGACGATCGGCAAAGGTCACGACCCGCGCATTGCGCTCTAACACGCTTTCAAGAGTGAGCACCTGCATGATGGGTGCCATGTCGAGCTGATCGGTCAGCAGCAGTTGCGCGGCTTGGCTCTCCTCCTGCTGCGGCACGTAGATGATCCGCTGGATTCTCGGCAGCCGCTTGAACCCCATCCTAGCCCCCCACCAGTCCTGGCGCAGATCGTATATCTTCTGGTACGGAGAAGCGTACACCAAGCGGTAGGGACCTGTGCCCAAGGGCAAGCCGCCGTCGATGTCGTGGAAAGTGAACTCTAAAGGATCTTGGTCTTTCCATATATGCTCGGGCAAGACGAAGATGCCGTGGTTACTGCTCAGCGTAGTCGCCCAAAACGCCGGCCCCGCCTTTTTCAGTACCAGCCGTACGGTGTGGTCGTCAACAACCTCGATGGAATCGAAGAACTCGGGCAGGTCGGCCAGATGCACCATGGACGCGGCGTGATCGCGCAGCATGTCGAAGGTGAAGGCCACATCGCGCGCCGTGAACGGGACGCCATCCGCCCATTCAATGCCCTCGCGAATCTTCACGGTGAGCACAGTAAAGCTGTCGTTGTACTCCCAGCTTTCGGCCAGCCAATTCTCGTATTCCCCGGTGAGCACGTTGTACATAATCAGCGGCTCGAACACCGCTGGCAGCGTGCCCATGTGGAATCCCTGATCGGAGCCGGGGATGTAGGGGTTCTGATTGTCGAACAGGGAATACTGATTCGGACCGCCATTCATCAGGATCATGGTGCGGTCCCGAGGAACGTCGTCCAACACCACAGCCGGCCCGCAGCTAGCAAAGATTGCACACGCCGCGAGGATGGCAAACAGAGGCGACCCAACCAACAGGCGATGTAGGAGCGACCGGCCGGTCTCTCCTACGGACGAAATTCGTTGGTACAGATGCGTCCAATCCGCTCGCCCCATCGTTCACCTCCCTCCGTAGGACAAATCGGCGACCTGCTCTTCCGACAGCACTGCGGCATCCTCGTAGAGATAGCAGGCAGCGCCTCGACCAGCATCAATCTGCACCAGTGGCGGACGCTGTTGCCGACAGCGCGGCATGACGTGAGGGCAGCGCTCAGCAAAGGCGCAGCCGCCGGTGGCACTTGGAACCTCTGCGTCCTCTTCCACTGTCGATCTGCTAGACGCAACATCAACCGCACCTTCTCCCCAGCGCCGCTTTGCATCCGGCAGCGGAATAGAACTCACCAGTAGCTGCGTGTAAGGGTGCTTCGGTGCCTTAATAACCTGCTCTACGTCGCCCACCTCGACCACCGCACCCTGATACATGACGAGAATAGTATGGCTTAGCTGATACGCCGTAGTCAGGTCGTGCGTGATATACACGAGACTGATGCCGCGCTCCCGATGGATGCGGGACAGAGTCTCCAATATAGTAGCGCGCAACGAGGCATCCACCATCGACACCGGCTCGTCAGCCACAATCACGCGCGGGTCGAGCAGCAGCGCCCGCGCCACCATGATGCGCTGGCGCTGACCACCGCTTAGCTGATGAGGATAACGCCCGAGCGTCTCCTCCGGGCGCAGACCGACCGCTTGCAGCCCCTCCTCAATCCGCTGCCGCCGCTCTTGGCGCGACAGCTCCGGAAAGAACTTGGAGATCGGCACCGTCAGGGAATGATCCACCCGATAGAACGGGTTAAACACCTCAAAGGGATCCTGAAACACAGCCTGCACCTGTCGGCGAAACGTCTGCCGCGCCTTGGCGTCGAGATCGCGCAGTTCCGTGCCTTGATAGCGCACCGACCCGCCAGTCGGAGGTAGAATCCCCAACAGCAGACGCGCTAGAGTGGTCTTGCCGCTCCCGCTCTCTCCAGCAATCGCCACCACCACGGGATCGTCCTTCGGAATCACCAACGAGGCGTCGGCGACCGCGACGATCCGCTGCCGGTCGAACACACCGCCGCCAAAGGCTCGGCTGGCACCCCGCGCTTCTAACAGCGGCGCGTTCACGAGACCTCGGCGTGCAGATGACAAGCCGCCTGGCGCTCAGCAGCCACCTCTTCCAACTCCGGTACGCGATCCGAGCAGCTATCCATCACCTGCGGACAACGCGGGTGAAAGGGACACCCCGGCGGCGGCTCCAGCAGCGAAGGCGGCAGTCCGGGAATGCCGCGAAACACGCCCTTGCGCTCCAGCGACGGCAGACTTTCTACTAACATCCGCGTGTACGGATGCAGCGGCTCTTCGAGCAGACTTTGCACCGGCCCAAGCTCGGCCAGCCG
>VXZF01000193.1 GCA_009845645.1 Gemmatimonadota bacterium
CTCTTGGGAACTAGCCGGTCTGCGCCTCGAGGTAGAGCACATGACCGACGCCAAGCTCAACGCCCTCTTCCCCGACGAATCCGGGCGCGGCAAGTACTCGACCAATCCCTATACCTACGGCAACTGGACCGATACGCGCCTAGGTTATACGCCCAACCGCTTCACCGTTTTCAAAGTCACTATTTTCAACCGCACTCAGCCCAAAGTCATGCTCGACCCATTGGCGGCCGTATTGGAGACCGACCAAGGCCAGTTTCTGCGCGCCTACGGTATCACTTCGTCATCGCCCTATGGCAATTTCGAAAACTACTACCGCTCGCAGCGGGGCCAGAGCGGCAACGAGTTCTATCGCTTCGAACTGCGCATGGGCATGGTGCGCAGTTATAACTACGAGGAAGACCAGCCCATATTTAAGGGCGAGAATTACGGCGGTTTCATCGTCTTCGATCCGGTTTATCCCGAAACCGAGGAAGTAGTGCTGACCCTGAAGGACTTTGTCTTGCGTTTCGGGGCTTTTGACAAACCCGTGGAAAAGCAGGATCTGCGCTTTGTCTTTAAACACAAAGTGGAAAACCTCGTCGTGCAAAAGGGAACAACCAGCGGCAAAACCGCCGAAACACTGATGATTTCCGAGAACGGCCCCAGCCAGATCATGGGCAACCTGCCCGGTGAGCGCACCCGCAGCCTGAGTGCCATTCGGGCCGTGGTGCGGCAGCGCTTGTCGGGTCTCAACCGCTGCTTCGTCGAAGCATTCGACAAAGGAGAGGCCACCGAAGGCGCAGTGACCATGCGCTTCACCATTGAGGTGGGCGGAGCCGTTTCCGAAGCCAAGGCCACCAACTCGAGCGTGGGCAGCCAAGCTGTGGACCAGTGCATGCAGCAAGAAATTATGCGGTGGGCTTTCCGACCCATTGATATAGGGGCACTGCAAACGCCGGCGACTAGTGCTACGAGTGGAGAGAATGGACCGGCGAGCAGTCCCGGAGCGCGGGCCACAGCACCTCGGTTGACGCCACTCCCTGTATTGGTGACGTATCCCTTCACTTTCAAGGTGGAATAGTGAAATCCAGCATACTCTTTGCAATTTTCTTTTTTCTCGCCGCTTGCGGCCGGGAAGAAGCGCCGCTGCTTGCGGTACACCAGATATTGAACAAAACCGGAGCAACCCTGAAGGAGCGCCTAGGCGAGCCGGATTTCGACTTTGTGCGCTCCGCGAAAGTAACCACTCTACAGTGGAGAGATGCGGATGGAGATAGCACCTGGGTTTACGTGGATTTGATACACGACAACGCGTCTTATGTCACCTATACGTTCAAAAAGATGGACCCCTTTGATACCGCGGCAGCCCTGCGGCGCATTGGCCTGTCAGTGCCGGAACAAGAGCCGGAACAAGTCTGGGAAAACGGCTCAAAGCGCTGGAAGCCCTTCGGCCAATACCACCGTCTGGTAGTCAATCCAGTTACCAAACTCGTCACTGTAAGCCTCGACATCGAGTCGGAAGCACAACGAGAAATAGCGGAGAAATGAAAGTCATGCCCTTGGTAGTGGGTTTTGTCCTAGCGATGCTCTCGCCTGCGGCTGCGGCCGAGTGGCAGATAGCGCAGTGGGACCAGACCGTCCACTACCGGCTTACCTTCAACGCGGCTGAAGCGACACAGGCCGCGTTGCGTCTGACCGCGGTCAATGAATACGAGGTTTTCCTCAACGGAGACTCGGTGGGCAGCGATGGCGACTGGACGACCGTGGAGGAACTAGCGGTCGAACTGCAAGGCGGTGCTAACCATCTAGCCGTGCGCGTGGAAAACTGGGGACAGAGCAACGGCAGCGGTCTGCTCGTCGAAGTGGTCGCCGACGATCAGGTGTGGCTGAGTACTACCAGCGGCCTGCAGGAGGTCTGGCGCTGGAGCGGCGATCCCCAGCAAGGCACCGACTGGCTGACCGCAGATGTTAGCGAGATAGCGGGCTGGACAACGGTACAACGCGGTTGGCTGGAGCGCCCCAGGCTTTCCGGCTGGGACGACAGCTTCGAAGCAGAAGTAATTGCCGGCTACCCAGGAGGCGTTGACGTGGGTGGCGACGGGCTGAGCTTGCGCACAGTCGAGGGCGAAAACCTCGCACTTAGTCAATCGGCCAATCGACCGGAGGTATTTGACGGCCAAGCCGAAAGCGTCTGGACGATCGAACCCGACGAACTCAACAGCTTTGCCCGCGTCGATCTCGGCATCCAGCGCCTGCTCGGCGAAGTGCGGGTCTTTACGGCCGGAGAGAATGCCGAAGATTTTGCCGCCAACACTTTGCAGGGGTACGCCGTCGAGGTCAGCAACGACGGTTTTCAATGGCGCGAAGTCGGCGCCATTCGCGGCATTGCCGATTTTGCGCAAACCGCCGTCGCCTTTGAGCCGATCTTCGGCCGCTTTTTGCGCGTGGTCGCCACCGAACTCGATCCACTGCGGCGGGCTCGCGTTGCCGATATTCAGGTGACCGGTCAGGGAGTGGCTCCCGCGGGCACTTTCACTTCAGCACCGCTGGATCTGGGCTTGCCCGGCCAGCGCAAAATCTACGACCGCTTTCGCTGGACCGGACAGCGGCCCGCAGGCACCGCCCTGAACATGCAGTTCCGCACTTCGAACGACGGCGTCTCCTGGAGCGACTGGAGCCCTGAAACCGATGCCTCAGAAGCCGATCTGCAGGTACCCGAACCGAGGGACTTGCTGCAGTATCGAGTCAATTTCTCCACTGATTTCGAAGACGTCGGTCCACGTATAGCCAGTCTAATCGTTGCTTTCTCCGAACAAACGCCCGCCTCGGCCGCCCGCGTCCGAGTAGAACCGAACAAAGGCGTAGTGGGGCGCGAGACCGAATTCACCTACCACCTCGACGTCGAATTCGACGAGGGCGATTTGGGCGTGGAGCGCATCCGCATCGATATGCCGAGCCTGGCCGAGGTAACAGAAATTGTGCCTCCCCCGGGGGTGGAAGTCGCCCGCACCACCATTTCGGGCGACGCATTGGAGCTGGTATGGACCGATCTCTGGCATCAGGCCGGCCAATTGCAACTGCGTTTCAGGGCGCGGTTGCTGACCAACCAGTTCGCCTTCTCCACGCGCCTTTTCAGCCCAGAGGCAGCTATTTCACTCGATGCCGAGGAGGAGGATGCCTCTGATCCCGAGACCGGTGCCCCTTATTCCTGGAGCGTGCGAGCGCTCGACGCGATTGGGCCGATATTGGACCAAGTGCGGACCAATCCGCCCGTTTTCACCCCCAACGGCGACAACATCAACGACCATACCATCATTGAATTCGTCCTCTCTCGGATCAGTGTGCCGCAGGAAATAGACGTGGACATTTTCGACCTAGGGGGCCGCTTAGTGCGCCAGTTAGACACCGGCTTGCTGCGCGGCGGCCAATACGTGCGCCCTCCAGCCGGAGGCGACCCTGCGCGCAGCCCGGGTTTTTGGGACGGCCGCGACGACAATGGCACCTTGGTGGTGCCGGGCCTGTACCTAGTGCGGGTGCGGGCCCAATTGGACCAAGGCGACAAAACCGCCCTGTGCTCCGTAGCGGTGGTGTACTGAGATGCGCTGCTTTAAAACAACCTGCCTGCTTTTGTTGATGCTGACCGGCTTTTTTGACCGGTCCCACGGCCAGTACCTCAACCGCGAATACTATCCCCTGTGGGCCAACGAGGATTACGAGAACTACGCTCATTTTTCCTACCGCGATATCCGTCTGCGACGCCTGGCGGGTGGCTTCTTCCTCGACGAAGAGACACGCGTTTACGACCCCTTCGGCTTCACCCTACTCAACGGTGCCGACCTCTACCGCACCCAGGAATTTCGCACCATTTCGCCCTTTGGCGGCAGCATCATTTTCAAAGACGACGACTACCGCGACCTTTTTCAGAATCTGGTCGTCGCCAGTGATTCCTATCAGGACTGGGGTTCGTCGGTCATCCTCGGCCGAGCCGTGGAGGCTCGCTTCAAGCCCATGATGTTATCGATTAACCGCATGAATGGCATTCGCTGGGACTCCAATTCGCAGCGCAACCGCTTCACCATACTCGGCTCGCGCATTTCCGAACCCCTGCGCAATTTCGCCTCTGCGCGGCCGCTCGACTTTGTGACCTATCTCTTCGGCGGACACTGGAAAAC
>VXZF01000560.1 GCA_009845645.1 Gemmatimonadota bacterium
ATCATGTCGTCGGCAAAGATAAAGTCGCGCTGAAAGCGCAAGCCCGCCCGCAAGCGGTCGCTGAGAATCACCTCGGCCCCAACTCCCGGAACGATTCCGAAGCGCGTGTCGCCGATCTCGGGCGAGTATAGCTCGGCGTCGAGCGAAAAGTAGTAGTTGAACGGCCGACTGACGTAGGCCGAGCGCACCCCACCGGCATAGAGGTTGACGTTTTGCTCCAAGATGCGAGCGAATCCCACCTGGAAGGCCAGCCATTCCTCGACCATGTAGCCCGCATTAAGCCCCGTAATGAGGTTGGTCTCAGTGTCCGAGTCTTCGCTCTCCATCATCGCCGCCCCCAAAAAACCCTCGGTATAGAAGCGGCCGTACTGGGCCTTGTAGTGGTAGCCTCCCTTACCGTATTCGCTGCCTTCGGGGCCGTCAGTGCGTCCCGGCGTCGCAGCCTGCGCCCCAACGGCCAGTGCCAGCAGGGCGATCAGTGCAATGCGTCTCATGTTCCGTGCTCCTTTCCCTAGAAGCCGATGCTCCTTTTCTGGAAGTGCTTGGTGATTTCCTTCTGGTCGGTCCAGACGATCTCGGTAGTCGAGATGTCGGTCAGCTCAAAGGTCGCCTTGTAGTAGATGACCTTGTCTTTGCCCACCTGCTGTATAGTCGAGGTGATGACCCCGCCGAGCAAGAAACGCGCACCGCGCTGGTTGCCCGGCCCTTGAGCCTCGTCCGGACGCACGTAGCCCGACTCTTGGTACTCGTACTCTTGGGCGATCTCTTGCCGCGCGGCCTTGTCGAGGAACGTAAACTGCCCGCTCTGGATGAGCGCAGTCTTGACGTGGTCGTACAGCGCCTGCATGTCGATGTGCTCGGTGGTCTTGTTGCGCGGCATCTCCAAGATGACAACCGGCTTTTCAGCCATGGCCCGGGCATCTGACCAGATCTCCATCGAGCCAATCATCTTCTTGGCGACTAGCTGCATGTCGTTCTGGTTCCACTTGTCGTCGAGCATGGAGATAGCTTCTGGATCTCCGTACTCGCCCTTGGTAAAGGCCCTCGGCCCGCCACAGGCCGCGAGCCCCACAGCCAAGGCGATTGCCGCAAAAACGTAGCGTCTCATTGCATAAGCTCCTTTCAATCCCATTCGCACTGGAAATGGGTGCGCACTAAGTGCCAGCGGTTGGCCAGCATCGCGTCCTGCCGATAGAGCACCTGAAGGCTGCACTGGCGCTCCAGCGACGCGGCTGGATATTCGAACTCGAACTCCTGCACCCCTGCCCGGTCCGCCTCGGGAATATCGGCTGAAGTGTAGATATCCGGTTTGGTCGAGGTAAAAACTAGGGCCTTTTTGCGACCATAGGTCTTGAGCGGGACCTCGGAGGCAAAGGTCACGCGCCGCACCTTTTTGGGCAGCAGCAGATCGGTGTTGTCGATCAACGCGTCGCGCTGCCAGCGGCCGGCGAGGATCGCCTGCAAGTTGCCGATAAAGACCCGCTCCTTGTCGCCGTCGGGCACGATCAAGTAGAGATAGCCCTTGCGCGCCTGCGTCGATACCGTGGCCTTGCCGCCCAATCCCTCAAAGTCGAGGGCGATCGTCAGCCCAAACGAGCGGTTGGGCGGCAGCGCGTGGAGCGATACCGCTTGGATCACCTGCTCGGCGACACCGGCTTGCTTCAATTCCACCAAGGCATCTACCGAGGCGTCGCAGACGCAGCGTCGCTCTTCGAGCATTTTGACGATCGCATCGGTATTGAACTTGTTCGCGCTCAGCTTGCGCACGTCGTCGAGGCTCATCGGTAGCTGGTCTGAGCGCTCGTAGTAGCGCTTGGGTAGCTGGCCGCCGTCCCAATCGACGATATTGATGATCGCCCCTTCCTCCAGCGGGTCCGTGACCTGATCGGCAGCCGATGTGCTTTGCTGCGCCGCGGCCGGCAGCGCCAACGCCAGCGCGGCTATCCATAATTTGACGTACATGATTTTTTGCTCCTCAGCGAAAAGTGCGAAAGTTTAGGAAAACCTTTTCTCCATCCGCCACCGCCACTTCGGGCAACGTCTCTACGGCTAGGACCCTTCCCCGGTCGTCGAGCAATTCTAGGGTCGGAGCGGTGGTGCCTGGGGCCACTGCCAGCCGGGCGATGCGGATGGCGTGCGGTAGCGCCAGCCAGCCGCGCGTGTCGGCCGCTTCGGTTGCCACGCCGAAGAGGTTGACTAAGCCTCCCAGCGCTTTGCCTAACCCCTCCTTGGCCCAGTCATTCTCGTCGTCGTCATCGTCCTCAAAGGCTTTTTCGATGCTCTTGGACGCTAGGTACTTGGCCAAGTTGCGGGCGACGGCGCGCAGCAGAATGGTATCGAATTTCTGCGCAAAAGTCCGCTGGGCAATCGCGTCCAAATCTTCGGCTGTGGTCGCCAGCGCACTCTGGTCGCCAGCGCGCAACCGCACCCCGGCCACCTGCGAGGGCACCTCCCGGTATTCGGGCAGCGCCACCCTAAGCCAGTAATCCACGTGCCCGCGCTTATAGACGTGTGGATGGTGATAGCGATGGACGGCCCGCTCCGACACCGTCCACACCTCCCACTTCCCTTCGTCCTCCAGAATCGGCACGCTGAACTCGACCTGGTGCTTGCGGGGCACAAAGCCGCTTTCGACGAAGACTACCAACTCGCCACCGGAAGTCGGCTGAATCTCCGCTGGCTCAAGCTGGTAGCGCTCCGTGTATTCCGCAACCTCGTCTTCGTATCTCAGCCGCTTGGCCAGCCGCACTAGGTCAATTATCAGCATCCTCGGTGCTTGCAGACCAAAGGCCGCTTCGTATGCGCGATAGCCCTTTAGGGCATCTTTGTAGGAAATGTACGCGTCGTTCCACTCGCCCTCGGCCTCAAAAAAGAGACCCGTCATGTACTGCAAAAAAGCGTCGTTTTTATAGCTAAGCTCGTACTCGGCTTGTTGCGCGTAGTTTTCGAGTTTCAGGTTGGCCTTGCGGCACTCGACCAGTGCTGCCTGTCGGTCGCCCAACCGGGCGTAGTTCATGGCGCGATAGTAGTGGATCAGGGCTAGCTCGAACTCCTCGCCTCGGTAGGCGACAATCGAATCATTGGACAGCAAGGCCGCGATTTCGCGCGAGACCGAGCGGGTGTAGAGCTGGTCGCTTAGCCGCTCGGCCCGTTCAAACTCCACGTTGGACGCCTCGTATTGGCCTTGATAGTGCAAAATCAGCCCCTTTTCCAAGTGGTAGAGCAGCTTATTGGTCTTGCCGGAGGGCTTTTCCAGCTTGCCGAGGGCCGCTTCGTAGTTGCCCTTTTCTAGCTGGTTGAGCGAACGGGACACATAGCCCGAATAAGCGGCCCCGCAACCGCTCAACAAGAGCAGCAGGACAACGCTGAGACCGATGACCGATCGGCTGCTTCCCTGCATAAGTGATTCCATCCATTGCCCTCGCACCGGCGATATCCACGAGTGACCGTGTGCCATATATAACACCTAAGCGCGGGAAAAGTGTCCTCGTTTATTCGACTCGTTCGACGCGGGCTCCTCCTCAAAATCCAATCCACGGTGCTCCGAGCTACTTGAGGTGGAGCAACCGTCGCGTCTGCATCCCGCCCGGATAATAAAGCCGCGTCACATATACGCCCGTGGCCACCGCCGCCCCCTGACCGTCGCGGGCGTCCCATGGAACCTGATACGCACCGGCGGCTTGGAACTGATCCACCAGCGTGCGCACGGGTTGACCCAAGGCATTGTAGAGCTCCAGCCGCACTAAGCCAGGTGCGGCTAAGCGATAGGCGAGTTGGGTGCGGCTGTTGAAGGGGTTGGGGTAGTTGGCCAGCAGCGCTGTTTGCGTCGGCAGCGAGAGCAAAGCCGCGTCAATGGCCGTCGGGGGGGTGATGTACGGCGACATGTCCCACAGCAGAATCGTCTTGTCCCAACTGCTACTAGCTAGGGTCTGACCGTCCAGCGAAAACGACACCGAAGTGATCCCATCTGCATGGCCTTGCAGGATGGCTAGCTCCTGCCGGGTGGACACGTCCCACAACCGCACTGTCTGGTCCAAACTGCCGCTGACCAAAGTCTGACCATCCGGTGAAAACGACACCGAGGTGACCCTATCCGTATGGCCTTGAAGGGTAGCGATCTCCTGCTCACTAGACACGTCCCACAACCGA
>VXZF01000669.1 GCA_009845645.1 Gemmatimonadota bacterium
TGCCGCTGGTGCTGCTGGGCATTTTCATCGCCTCGGCCGTGGCTATCTACCAGACTGACCTCAAGCGGCTTTTGGCCTATTCGAGCGTGGCGCAGATCGGCTATGTGATGCTCGGCGTTAGCTTGGGCTCGGCCACTGGGCTGACGGCCGGCGTCGTCCACCTCTTCAATCACGCGCTGATGAAGGCGGCGCTCTTCTTGGCCGCTGGCTGCATCTTCCTCCGCATCAATTCTCTGCAATTAGCCGACCTTAGCGGGCTGGGCAAGCGCCTGCCGCTGACTTCGTGCGCCTTTGTCCTCGCAGGTTTAGGACTAATCGGCGTGCCGTTTACCGTGGGCTTTATCAGCAAGTGGTACTTAATCTTGGGCGCGCTGGAGCGCGGTTGGTGGCCAGTGGCCGCGCTGGTGGTGGTCAGTTCGCTGCTGGCGCTGGTCTATATCTGGCGCTTTGTCGAAATCGCCTATTTCCGCCCGGTTCCCGAAGATGCCGAGCCTGTCGCCGAAGCCCCCTTCTCAATGCAGATCCCCGTATGGCTGCTCATCGCGCTTACCATTGGTTTCGGGATGCAGACCTCGTTGACGGCTGGGGTCGCTCGTAAGGCAGCGCATTGGCTCTTAGGTGTTGCTCCATGAGTACTTCTACCGCCATCGCCGTGGCTGTGCTCCTGCCTTTGGGTGTCGCGCCATTGATTGCCCTTTTGGGCCGTCGTCCCAATCTGCGCGAGACTGCGACCTTACTCGCCGCTTTAGGTACGTTTGCTGCGGTCTGCACCTTGGTGCCCAAAGTCGCCGCAGGTGACCGACCGGCGGTACATCTGGTGGAGGTTTTCCCAGGTCTGTCCCTAGCCTTTGAAGTCGAACCGCTCGGAGCGCTCTTTGCGCTGATCGCTGCTGGGTTGTGGATGGCGACCTCGGTGTACTCCATCGGCTACATGCGGGGACATCACGAGAAAAACCAGACCCGCTTCTTCGCCTTCTTCGCTTTGGCGATCGCCGCGGCCTTGGGCGCGGCATTTGCCGGCAACATGCTGACGCTGTTTTTCTGCTATGAGGCGCTGACGCTTTCGACCTATCCGCTGGTCACTCACCACCGCAGCGCGGAAGCCAAAGCGGGGGGACGCATCTATATGGGGGTACTGCTTGCGACCTCGATCGGTTTCCTGCTCACAGGCTTGGTCGCCACTTACTACATCGCCGGGACTCTTGACTTCGTTTCCGGCGGCATCCTCGCCGGTAAGGCCCCGACGTGGACCATCGGCGTCCTACTTTTTCTTTACGCCTTCGGCACGGGTAAAGCCGCGCTGATGCCCTTTCACCGCTGGCTCCCCGCCGCTATGGTGGCTCCGGCCCCAGTCAGCGCCCTCCTGCACGCGGTAGCCGTGGTCAAGGCGGGCGTCTTCACTATCCTCAAGGTGGTCGTCTATATCTTCGGCATCGACCTGCTCGCCGACACAGGTTTGGGCACCTATCTGGCCTACGCGGCCTGCGCCACAATTCTCATTGGCTCATTGGTGGCCATGACCAAGGACAATCTCAAGGCCCGCTTGGCCTATTCCACTGTCAGTCAGCTCTCCTACATCGTGCTCGGCGCAGCCTTGGCCAATAGTTGGGGCGTCCTCGGCGGCAGCCTGCACATCGCCATGCACGCCTTCGGCAAGATAACCCTCTTCTTCTGCGCCGGGGCCATCGCGGTCGCCCTGCACAAGACCGAGATTAGCGAGATGAAAGGAATTGGCCGGCAAATGCCGTGGACGATGGGGGCCTTTCTCGTCGGCTCGCTGAGCATCATCGGCTTGCCGCCGCTGGGAGGCGCTTGGAGCAAGTGGTATCTCATCCTCGCTGGGTTGGACGCAGAACAGTACGTGGCCATTGGCGTACTCTTGGTAAGCTCGCTGCTCAACATTGCCTATTTATTGCCGGTAGCGGTCAACGCCTTCTTCTACGCAGCACCCGATGAAGAAAGTGGCCTACAGGAAGCCCCGCTGGCCTGCGTCCTGCCGCTGATTTGCACGGCGCTGGGCGGACTGGTGCTCTTCCTCTACCCGGACCCACTCCTCGACCTCTGTCGTCAGATCGGAGGATAAGGTTATGAACTCAGAGAAAAAACATCTATTCGACCAGCCGCGGAACGTCCACCGTTTGATATGGGTATTCTTCGTCCTTTGCGTCTTGCTCTTGGGCGTGGACCTGCTCTTCCATCGGCACTTGAACTTTGCCGAGGGCGTCTTCCCGGTCGAGGGATGGTTTGGCTTTTACGCGATATACGGGTTTGTCGCTTGCGTGCTGTTGGTTTTGACGGCCACGCAAATGCGCAAGGTGCTGATGCGCCGCGAGGATTACTATGACTAGCCTGCACCCGGCGGCCTTCCTGCTTTTAGGCGGGCTGCTGTTGCCCGTCTTGCCGTTGACCGCGCGGCGGGTGGCGTTGCTCCTTTTGCCGCTGGCCGGATTCTACAATCTCCTCGGCTACCAGGTTGGTGACGGTCAAGTCGGTTCCCTGGCCGGGTACGAGCTGCACTGGGTGCGCGTTGACCAGCTCAGCCTGCTCTTTGGCTATCTCTTTCACTTGGCCGCGTTCCTCGCCGCGCTGTTTTCGCTGCACCTGCGCGACCGCTTGCAACAGGCGACCGGCTTCCTGTACGCGGGCGCGGCCGTGGGCGCAGTCTTTGCCGGCGATCTCATTGTGCTCTTCATCTTCTGGGAGCTGTTGGCGATTAGCTCGGTCTTTCAGATTTGGGCCACCCAGAGCGCAAGGGCTATTGCCGCGGGTACGCGCTACCTGTTGATCCACATCAGTTCTGGTCTGCTGCTCTTGGTCGGCACAGCGTGGCACTACCAGCAGACCGGCTCGCTAGCGCTGGGGCATCTGGGCATCGATAGCTGGGCCACGCGGCTGATCTTCCTCGGCGTTGGCATTAAATGCGCCTTCCCGTTGTTGCACTCGTGGCTGGTGGATGCCTACCCAGAGTCCACGCCCACTGGCGCGGTTTTTTTGAGCTCCTTTACCACCAAAACCGCGGTCTATGTGTTGGCGCGCAGTTTTGCCGGCACCGAATTCCTGCTCTACATCGGCGCAGCTATGGCGATGTTCCCCATCTTCTATGCGGTTATTGAAAACGATCTGCGCCGCGTGTTGGGCTACAGTATGATCAACCAGATCGGCTTTATGGTAGTAGGCGTCGGCTTGGGGCCGGGCATGGGCGTCAACGGCGCGGTTGCTCACGCCTTTAACGACGTGCTCTTCAAGGGCTTGCTCTTTATGTCGATGGGGGCCGTACTCTATCGCACTGGCAGGATCAACGGCTCAGATCTCGGGGGGCTGTACAAATCCATGCCTTGGACTTGCGGCTTCTGCATGGTCGGAGCCGCGTCGATTTCGGCCTTTCCGCTGTTTAGCGGTTTTGTCAGTAAGTCAATGGTCATGCAGGCCGCGGCCAACGAGGGACATCTCGTGGTATGGCTGCTGTTGCTGTTTGCTTCGGCTGGCGTCTTCCATCACGCCGGTATCAAAATCCCCTTCTTTGCCTTCTTCGCCCACGACGCGGGGATCCGCTGCCGCGAAGCACCGCGCAACATGCTCTTGGCAATGGGGATCGGGGCGGCGCTGTGCATTGGCATTGGCTCGTTCCCACACTATCTGTACCGGCTCCTGCCCTACCCAGTTGCCTACGAGCCGTACGATGCGACCCACATCGTCCTACAACTTCAGCTTTTGTTCTTTTCGGCGCTGGCCTTTGTCGCACTCAAGCTGACGGGCATCTACCCGCCGGAGCTGCGCTCGGCCAATATCGACGTGGACTGGACCTACCGAAAGCTGTTGCCCGGCGCAGCGCGGTTGTGCGTGCAGGTGGGTGCGCCGCTGTGGGATGGATTGATCGCCTGGGGCAAGCAACAGGTCTTCGCTCTAATAGATCAGGTACGCCAGTACCACGGCCCGACGGGCGTTTTTGCTCGGGCGTGGCCTATCAGTAGTAGCGTGTTATTGGTGACGATTTTCTTGGCGGTGTACTTGTTTGTGTACTTGGGGTAATTCGCTTAATCAGAGCTGCAAGGCCGTGCGGATGGTCGCGGCAATGGCGGCAGGCGAAGGGCCGATATCTACGCTCAGCGCGTCGCGCGGCTCTTCGAGAGTTGCAAACTGGCTGT
>VXZF01000049.1:0-2304 GCA_009845645.1 Gemmatimonadota bacterium
AAGTACGAGCCGGACGCTTAGGTTCTCAGGGCATGGCCGTCGGTTATGCCGCAGCCTTTGAATAAAGTCCGCTGCACGGCGCGGTCGTGTGCGAGGGCAAAGTCCGGCGTCTTTTCGCCGCGAATGCACGCGGCTAGCTCCCGCAACAAGCTTGGCGGGGCCGGCCCTGGATCAAGCTCCACGTCCTGCCACTCGCCGGCTTGGTACCCTTCGGTCTCCTGAGCCAAGAAGACGCGCAGCTTGTTTGAGCCTATCGGCTCATGCAGCAGAGTCCCTTGGGTCCCGTGGACCTCGATCCGCCGGTCCATGCCGATCTGCATGGCGGTCGTATCCACGATGCCGATTCCATCGCGACACTCGTGGACGACCACTGCGTTATCGACTTCGGCCCGCTCCCCGTAGTGCTTGCCTAACACGCTTTGGACGGCCACTGGCTCGTCCATCATCGCTACCATTAAATCCACCAAGTGCCCAGCCATCTCGAAGTACACGCCGCCGTGATAGGCTGTAAACTCTCCGTATAGCTGCTTGTGCCATCCAATCGGCTTGGGTATGTGGCCGCGATACATAAAGACCTGCCCTAGGGAGCCTGACCCTACCAAGCGCAACATCTCGGCCACCGCCGGATTGTAACGCCACATATAAGCCATTTGCAGCATCAATCCCTCGTCCTCGGCGAGTTTGTGCAGCCGCTCCAATTGGACCAGATCGACGCCGGCCGGCTTTTCCAACAACACGTGCTTGCCAGCGGCGAGCGCTTGTTCGGCATAGTCGAGGTTTTGATACACGTGTCCTTCTACGATCACGGCTTCTGCTTGGCTATTTAACACGTCCTCGATGGATGCAAAAACCGGAATGTCTAGCTCGTATTCCGCCCACCGCTCCAGATTCTGCTGAATCACTGCGGGATCGGGATCGTACATTCCTACCAGTTCCACCTCGCCCGGCCTTGCCGCGGCCTCCCGCACGTGCATGGATGCGTGACTGTGCCAAGCGCCTAGGAATGCAAACTTCAACATGTTTTTGTTTCTCCTTACCAAGTAGTCACGAATTCGTCCACGCCAAAGCCCTCGGGCATCTCGCTGTTAAAGGTGCGCAGGGGCCGGGATTCAAAGTTCGGCGGATCGGCGGCGGGCCGGAGATCGGCGTACATGTCGCTGTAGTGCTGGTGGACGCGAGCCTCATCTTGCTGCAGCCGCTCGTTGAGTGCAGCCAAGCGGCTTTGTAGGGCCTCGGCCTCGGCAGCGGTAAAGCGCTGTGCCATATCCTCGGCGTAGTACGCGGGCGGCGATCCGTCGATCAGCGGCTTGCGCTCTTGCACGGACATCTGGGCGATCTCTGGTCGATGTAGGAAGACGACCTTGTTGGCGATTCGGCACAACAGCACCACGCTCGCCATGCGGCCGAACTCGCCCGGGTGCAGCTCGGCTAAGCAGGTGCGGAATTTTTGCTCGTCGCGGGCAATTAGCGCGCGGAAGGTCGCTTCAATCTGGTCGCGCTCTTGATCGTAGCACTTGGTCCAGTGGGCAAACTGGGCCTCGGCCGCGGGCGAGAGGTGTTGTCGGAAACCGTCGGCGTGATACCAGTCGAGGTGATGGTGATACGAGAAAATCTGGCCACCGAAGGAGCGATAGCCGAGGTGGATGGTGCGGCGCATCCGGCTGGTGTACTTGCTGCCCCAGTGCATCATCAGGTTGGGATAGACGATGCCGTCGCCGGGCTGTAGCTCGACGGGGATGCCGCCTTTTAGTGGCACTTTGGGGTCGAGCATGAGCTGTCGCCGTTGCGCTTCGTTGGTCGGCTGTTTGTGGCTTTCGGGGAGGATCCAGAATACGTCGTCTTCGTAGAGGGCGATATTCCACTGCACGTATCCGGGAGCGTTGGCCATTAGATCCGCTTGCATGCCGCTGAGCGGTGCCTGCTCAGCCGAGCTGGCGTCGCGGTGCCAGTCCGTGTACCCGTAATCGATCAGCCCGCTGCACAGCGCGCCAAAGGCGGTGAGGGCCGTCACCGGAGCCTGCATGAGTTGGGCGCTGACGCCAAAGGTGGTCTCGCCGAGGCAAAAGTCGATGACGTCGGCGGTCTCGGCGTCAATGGAATTTATGTTCAGCCGCGGATGGATTTTTTCGTACCAAGCACCGCCGAGCGGATCGCCGGGTTGGCGCGCGGCCGCAGAGCGCGCCTTTTCCCGGTCCACCATCCACTCGATGGCGAGCCGCATCGCGTCCAACCGCTCGGGCGGCACGACGTTGCGCAAGATCAGAAAGCCTTGGCGGCGGAATTGTTGCAGATCGACGTGCATGA
>VXZF01000049.1:2404-4140 GCA_009845645.1 Gemmatimonadota bacterium
GCTAGGTCGTCGAACTCGTTGGGGTCGGCCTCTACGTCGTATAGCTGGGGTGGATCTCCCAAGCTGTAGTGGAGCTTGTAGCGGCCGCGCCGCAACATGGCCGTTGGCCGTGCCACGCCGTGGGCGAGGTATTCGGAAAATGCTTCGTCCTTCCAGTTTGCGTCTTGTCCTTGTAGCAATCTTAGCAGACTATCGCCGTCCAATAGTCCTTCGCTGGGCGCGTCGGCGACTTCGACGATGGTCGCTACTAGATCCACCAGCGACACTACTTCGCTGATGTGCTGACCGGCTGGGATTTGCCCGGGGTAGACCATTTGCAGTGGCACTTTGGCGGACGCTTCGTACATGCTCGACTTCCGCCACATGCCGTGCTCGCCGTTCATTTCCCCGTGATCGCTGAAATGCACGATGAGCGTGTTGTCGCGCTGGCCGGTTTCTCCTAGGACGGCGAGCAGGCGGCCGATCTTCTCGTCGAGATAGGTAATAAGTCCATAGTAACCGGCGCGGGCGCGGCGCACCTGTTCTTCGGGAAAATCGACTCCCCCGAACATGGCCCGCATCCGCTGGTGGACGGGGTGCTGGCTTTCGAGGTGGCCGGGGGGAATTTCCGGCATGTCGATTTGGTCGAGGGGATAGAGGTTGAAAAACCGCTCGGGCACTACGAGCGGAAAATGCGGCGCAATGAATGAGACATTCAGCGCCCAAGGCCGCTCCTTGCGGGCCGGATCGCGCAGGTAGGCCAGCGCTTGTTCCTCTACCAGATCATCGACTTCGATCTCTAAGGTCGTCCCCGGCCCGGCTTCGGCGACTCCACCCCAGGGCTTGTCGGCTGGCGGCGTGCCCTTGCTCCAGTCGGGCGTGCCGCGCAGGACGCCGTCTTTGGTCCACAGTTCGGCGTGCAAATCGCGCGCTAGCTGGGTGCGGAAGCCGTGCAGTTGGTCGGGGCCGCAAAAGTGCTGTTTGCCCGAGAGTACCACATCGTAGCCAACGGCGCGCAGCCGATGAGCCCAAGTGACCGCATCCGACGGCAGGGGGCTGGCATTGTCAAAGGCACCGATCTGGTTGATGTAGCGGCCGGTCATAAACGACATTCGCGATGGCAGGCAGAGCGGAGAGTTGCAATAGGCGTTGGCAAAGGTTGCTCCCTCGGCGGCCAATTGATCCATAAAGGGCGTCTGCACGAGCGGATGTCCGTAGGGACCGCTGTACATGGGCGCGTGTTCGTCCGTCATAATGAGTAGGATGTTGGGGCGGTTCACGAGTTGCTCCTAGTTTGCAGGGTTGAAAAGTTGCGGCGAAGATAAGCCAAACAGATTCCGCTAACCAGCCGGCGGCTCAGCCATCGGCACGCACGCCCAAGCCGTGGACATAGACTAACTCGCTGCCGCGGTAGCCCGTCCACAGGACCAAGCCGCCGATTAGTACGCCGAGTCCGATCCACGCATAGAGCGGCCATCCTTCGAGCCGCCCCTTGAGGTGCAGGGGCAAGCGTCCGAGGACGGCTCCCAGTCCCAACAGCAAGGTCCAAGTGGCGAGGGATTCATGGGTGGCTAACGGCTCAGCGGCCGGCCCATCCCAAGCCTTGTCCGCGGCTGCGTTGCCGCTGAGCACGGCGGCGGTCGCTGCTAGTACGCCCAACACCAGCAAGCCGTATGCTAGATGGTGCCCGGCGCGGCGACCCAGCCACAGTGCACCTAGATCGCACAGCGGACTCAGCGACAAAAGCGCGATGGGGT
>VXZF01000426.1 GCA_009845645.1 Gemmatimonadota bacterium
TCGAAGTTGGCGAGGTCGGAGACCACGATTTCGTCGTTTGGTTCGACCTCGGGGATGTTGCGGTGGAAGAGCAGGCGAAAGTCGTAGCGGTCTTTGAGATGGCGGCGCAGGCCGGACCCGACTTTGCCGGCGGCACCGGTGATGAAAAGTTTCTTCTTCATGTCCCTTTCCCGTGTTTGGCGGCGTCTGTTGGATCGCGGGTTATACTATTTGCTTGGGCTGCGGGGCGCAAGTCATTGAGGCAGAGCAGACGCTGGATCTGCACGCTTTATCCCTTCGCGCTCCGCTTAGAAAGAAACAGTCGCGGTCATTGAAACCGTCCGCGGCGCGCCGAGCCAGGCCGCGTTCTCGGTGATAGCGGACAGATAGGCCCTGTCGAGCAGATTGTTGGCCACGAGCGAGAACTCCGTCGATCGGAGCAGGGGAACCAGCGCCTCGCCTGAGAAACTGACATACGCGTCCACCAGCCAATAGGAGTCCGTGTACCAGTCCGCCGTCAGGCTGACGCGCCGCGACGATGTGTACTTGGCCGTCAGTCCCGTGCGGACAGGTCCAGTCCGATCGAGCGAGACGACCCATAGCTTGTCCGGTACACCGGTGACATCGGTCCCCGCAACGATGTTCTGGCTTTCGTCGACGAGGGGATCGCCGCTTCCGATATACTCCGAGTTGTTGAGTGTGCCGGCCGTGTACAAGGATATCTGCTGCGGCATCCGCACCGTTGCCGCAAACTCCAAGCCCTTCGTTTGGAGGCCGCCGGCGTTGAAATAGGCACCGCCGCCTGGGATGAGGTAGTTGGGACCGGCGGCCGTCGTCGGGCCGAGGTAGAAGATACGGTTCTCGAAGTCGATGGTGTACCACGTGGCGCTCAGCGCCAGCCGTTCCCCTGCGTACTGCAGCCCGACGTCGATGTTCGCGGCGGTCTCGGGCTCAAGCAGATCTAGGCTCCGGCCCGGCACTTCGAGGAGCGTAGCGCTGATTGCTCTGAAGTTCTCCGAATAGCCGGCGAACAGGTCGAGACCCTCGACCGGCGTCTCGTATGTGATGCCGCCGGAGAAGAGTAGATCCGAATCCGAATCGACCAGTAGGTCCGGATCGCCGTTGAACTGATCTTCACGCGACACGCCGACTAGGAACTGCTTGACGCCGCCGCTCAGGGACAACGGGCCGGCGAAGATCGTCTCCTCGGCGTACCACTTGAAGATATGTTGCGGGAAATCCCACTCATACTGGTGCCAGTAGGCCTGTTCGTTCCAGTCGAAGCTGAGCGTAGGATCCAGCATCTGATGCCAGTCCCGACCCAGGTGCCGTCGCGAGTCCTCGTACCAGATGCCGGCGCGCAGTGTGCTGCCGGCGGTGCCAATGGTGGTAAACCACTCCTCGTCAAGCGTCACGCCGACGCGGTCCTTCCCGTAGTGGCTGTGGCGGTACGACTGCACCGCAGTAGCATCCGGGTGGCATACAGGGTCAACCTCTGGGCCGCCCGATCCGTAGTAGTTGAAGATGTAGGATGACGTGCACCCGTCGACCGGTCCGACCGCGACGCCATCCCGGTTCACGAAGCGGATCAGCCCGAGCTGGGTGCCGCCTTGCACGGGTACGAGGCCCGTTAGTTCCGATTCTGGGCCACCGCCGTCATCGGTGATGTCGACGATGTAGGGGGGCAGCCAATCGCCGCGGCCCCGGTTGCGATGGAAATAGAGTCCGCCGCTCATGGATATGGCGTTGAGCGACCAGTCCGCCTTCAGGTAGGCCAAGGTGTTGTTCCGCCGGGTTTGCCAGCCGGGCCGGTAGAACTGGTTCAGATACGGGACACCGGGCCAGTCGCCGACTAGGCGGTCCCAGCGCGGGTTCGCCCTGAAGTTGGCCTCGCTGTAGAGCCGCTGGTAGGTGTCCTCGTGGATGCTGTCGTATGAGAGGTAGCTCGTAAGGTCAAGGCGTCCGTGCGACGAGACGAGCTTGGCGGCGATGTGCTCCCGCTCGTTCCGCGCGGAGCCCTGCATCCAATCGGTCGACTCTTGGTAGACCGCGGCGATCCAAGCGTGCGTCTCGCGGTCGAACAACGGTCCGGTGTCGAGGCGCATGTAGAGCCGCTGGCCTTCGTTCTCGCCGATGGTAGTCGATGCAGTGTAGGTCCGCTCGGCCGCCGGATCGTCCGTTAGGTAGTTGAAGGTGCCGCCCAGTGCCTCGACCGACCGAGAGGCGATGTCGGCCGTTCCTTGGGACACCTCGACGCCCCCGAGGTTCATTGGGTCGATGAACCGGTTGGCCTTGGCACCGCTGAAGTAGTCGGATGTACCATTCGGGAACCCGTCGATGGTCGTGCCGATCTGCGCCTCGCTGATGGTCACTTGGAAGCCGCGCACGGCGACGTTGCTCGACCAGTCGTCGAAGCCGTACGCATCGCCCTCTTGGATGGATACCCCGGGCAGGTTGTCGACCACCGACGTCACGCTGGTGATGTTCGACTGCTGCAGGATCATTGGCTCGGCGACGACGTTGCTCGCGAAGATCCGGGGCTCCTCGGCAACGACGCTGATTCCCTCGAGTCCGACGACGCTCGGTTCCAAACGAACATCAAGCGTAGTGACGCCTGGACTTATCGTCAGCCGCTTTGTCTGGAATCCCACAAAGGAAAAAATTAGAATGTCCTCCGGAGACCGAAGGTCAATCGAATAGGCCCCGTCTTGGTCTGTCATCGTCCCGATGTATGTGCCCTCAATGACGACCGTTGTGCCCGGTAAGGGATCGCCGGTTTCATCCGAAACTACGGTGCCTGAAACCGCAATCTGCCCATGGACATCTTGGGCTAGTTGTACAGCGAATATGACGGCAATGATGCGGATGAATCTCATAAGGCCCCTCTTCCATAGGCGACAATACTTGGTAATTAAAAACAAAATAAACAAACGTGTGAAGCGGTCAAACTAGAAAACACCGGTCTCTCATTTCGTCGAGTGCTGGGCCGTCAGGGATGCGAGGCTGCCCAAGTTTCTCAGCGAGGGAAAAAGGCCCGTCCAAGTGGCGACGACTAGCAACGTGCCGATGCCGCCGCTGACGACGGAGAAGACCGGATTGAAGAGCTGGGCTACCAGCCCGGACTCAAAGCCGCCGATTTCGTTGGACGCACCGACGAAGATGGCGGAGACGGCTTGGACTCGGCCCCGCATCTCGTTGGGCGTGCCCATCTGCGAGATGACGCGGCGGATGACCATGCTGACGTTGTCAAAGGCACCAGTCAGTGCCAGCATCAGCAGCGAGAACCAGAAGTTTTGCGAGAGGCCAAAGAGAATGGTCGCCACACCAAAGCCGGCCACGCACCAGAGTAGGGTCTTGCCGGCGCGGCGAATCGGCGGCAGATGAGCTATGGCCAAGGCAGTGATGGTGGCGCCGATGGCCGGGGCCGCGACCAGCCAGCCGAGCGCGGCTTCAGGTGCGAGGCCGACGGAGCTGAGGTCGATGATCTCGCGGGCGAAGATGGGCAAGAGGTACACTGCGCCGCCTAGGAGGACGGCGAACAGATCGAGTGAGATCGCGCCAAGGAGGAGCGGCTGGTCGCGGACGAAGCGCAGGCCGACGGCGATTTGAGCGAACATATTGCCGCCTTGGATGCGCGGAGCAGGCGGCAATATCATGGTGCTGAGGAAGAGGATGAAGGCCGCGGAGGAAATGGCGCTGAGGACATAGGCGACTTGGAGATTGAAGGCGATGACAAAACCGCCGATGGCCGGTCCGGCGATGCCGATGATCTGCTGTAAGCTGGTTGACCACTTGGCGGCGTTTTCAAAGAGTGCGTCCGGCACCAGCAAGGGCGCGATGGCCCGTTGTGCAGGCCAGCCTAGACGGAGGAAGGACGAGTCCAAAAAAAGCAGTACGTACATCCAGTAGGTCGGCATCTGGTACCAGCTAAAGACGGCCAAGCCCAGCGAAGCGAGTGTCGCGCCGGCTAGACTGAGCATCATTAGTTTGCGGCGGTCGAAGACGTCGGCTAGATACCCGGCCGGCAGGGTCAATAGCAGCATGGGTATAGCTTGGACGAGGCCGACCATGCCGAGGGAGAGCGCTTGGCCAGTGCGGTCGTACACCTCCCAAGCGATGGCCAAACCTTGGGCGGCCGTACCCATCCGCACCAGCGAGGA
>VXZF01000168.1 GCA_009845645.1 Gemmatimonadota bacterium
ATTGGTCTGGTTTTGGTGGCGTAGGTGCTTCTAGGGATGCCGATCAGTTCGGCGACTATCTGTTGGCGCCCATCGAAGAGGGGTTGCCCGAGGCCAGCGCGACCGGAGTCGAGGCTAGCACTTGGGGCCAGATCAAGTCCTCCTTCTGAGTAAGGCCGACTCGACTGCCTGTGCCGTAGACGTTGGAGGATAGTTTCAGGCGGGATTTACGGGCGACTGTAAATCCCGCCGTTCTCTATAGTTGGCGACCGAGCAAAGGAGGCACTGGATGAGACAGGTGCTGATTGTAGTCCTAACCGTGTTGGGGATGGGAGCGGGATATCGGGCTGAGGCGCGCCAATTTTACCAACTGGGGGGCCAGGCTGGAAACCTTTGGAGTGAAAGCGGCACTCTGAGTTTTATCGATGTGGCAAAAGTGCCGGGTGCCATCCGCCCGTTCAGCGCCGAAAGCGGCGAGAACCTGATTGCCTCGATGGGCGAGCGAAATGGCGACATTACCAGCTTGGTGAGCATATACACCCTACCGGCGAATTGGCTAGAAGAGCGCGTGTTGATAGTAGATGGCGATTCGAATACGGCCTTTGTGCATCCGCCGCGCATCAACTTCTTCCGCGGCCCTGGGTTCTTCTATACCACGCCGCTGTTCTTCGACCTGGGGGCACCATTCCCCATTGAAGAGGTTCGCTTTGCACCCCGCGCCGATCATCCGGGGCACAAGATCCGCCAATTTAGGCTTTCTGTTAACGACGGCAGGGAAGAGAGCAAAAACGAAAAAGGCAATCTCATCTGGACCTTGGTTCACGAAGAGCAGGACAACTTAAGCCCAGTAGTCGAATTGGCTATCGAACCCCAGATAGCACGCCACGTCTATCTCCATCCCTTGGAAGTGGGGGAGACTTGGGAAGTGGCCGAGTTCGAGGTGTACGGTCAGGGGTTCGTTCCCCAAGCCTCATTTCTGTCCGACCCGATTGATCTGGGACGAGCATCCAGTTTGGGACGCATTTGGTGGAACGGCCAACTTGATCCAGAAGCGAAAATAGTTATCCAGAGCCGCAGTGGCAGCGATGACCAGCCCGAGGTTTACTGGCGCAAGACCGGGGTGGGTGGAGAGGAAGTGCCATTCGGGGCCAATGGCCAGCCTATGAGCCGCAAAAATTATGAAGCCATGCCCAAGAATGTGCGAGGTGGCATTACCCAGGATCTAGAAAACTGGAGCGTATGGCACACCTATGAGTATGCGGACGGACTCGCCGGCATCCAGATTCGCTCTCCCAGCCCCCGGCAGTATGTGCAGTTACACATTGATTTTTTTTCCGCTAGAGTGGCGGGGGGACAGATCGACTCGCTGTTTTTTGAATTTTCCCAACCCCCTGTAGTCTCCGAGGCGATTGGCGAAATTTATCCTCCTTTTGTGGAGTCGGCCGATCCGGTTCGGTTCACCTATGCGGTGCGAACCCGACTGGAGGAGGAGCAATCGGGTTTCAATGTTCTCGAAGTGCGCACGCCCGCCCGTCTGGAGGCCATCCACGAGGTGCGCATCGACCGCGAGGTGGTCGATTTTACCCCGAGTTTTGATCCGGCAGATCCCCACCAGTTCGCCGTCCAATTTGATCGCATTGACCAAGACCAGACGCTGCTAGAAGTAGATTTCGACGCCCGGGTCTTCAACTATGGGACGGCCTTCAACGGTGCCGTGTTGGATGCGGACAGCGACGAAGTGCCCCAGAGCGTGATTCCCGGAGATGCTGTGAGCGAGTTGTTGAGCGATGATTTGAGTGTTCGCACGCCGCTCAAGGGCAGTCTGCTCAGCGCTGTGCAGGTGGCCCCCAATCCGTTTTCACCCAATGGCGACGGCGTCAACGACCAAGTGCAGTTCTCCTATACATTACTGCGTCTGACCGATGTCGTGCCCCTTGAGACGGAAATCTACACGCTGGCGGGAAACCGAGTGCGAACTTTGGGCATTGGGGAGGGGGGTAGCGCGCTTTATCAGACTGCTTGGGACGGGCGGGATGACCAGGGCGAATTGGTAGCCCCAGGACTATACATTTACCGCGTCGTGGTAGAAGCGGGCAGCGGTCGGGAGGAGCGACTGGGGTCTATCGCTTTGGTGTACTGATAGAAGATATGAGACACAGAAAACCATGGACTTGGCGAGGATGTGGGCTGGTACTCATGTGGGGTCTCGCGGCGTGTTCTCCGGGTGTGGAGATCGTCCTTGAACCTGGTGTGGTGGCGCGCATTGATTCCACTTCTATCTCGGCTGCCGAGATGCGCGATTTTGTCGTCCAGATGCCCCAGTCTTTGCGCCTGCAGGGACAGGATGACCCAGTGCGGAAGCGCTACCTGCGCAGTCTGCTGGGGAAGTCCCTGCTCCTACTAGAAGCCAAAGAGCGGGGATTGGACACCGCTCAGGTGGTCCAGACTAAGGCGATGCAGTACTGGCGTCAGCACTTGGTCGATACCTATCGTCAGATCGCACTGGTGCCCAATGTGCAGGTTTCAGAGGAGGAAATACGCGCCTATTTCGCCGACAGTGGCCTAGACCGCAAGCGTCAGATGGCAGGCATTCTAGTGGAAGAGGACAGCACTGCAAAGCAAATCTATGAGCAACTTGAAGCAGGCGGGGATTTTGCCCAACTAGCCGCCGAATATACCATAGACGAACAGTCGGCTTCCCAGGGAGGCGTACTGGGATTTATCGATTTGGAGCAGGCTCGCAGGTTGCAGATTCCAGACGAGTTGTTTCGCAGTCTGCCGAATGGACAGCTATCCCCGATTCTGCCCATGGGCACGCGCTACCAAATCGTGCGTTTCCTCCAGGATCAGCCCGTGCCGTTAGAAGAAAAACGACAGCAGATTCGCAATATGCTCTACGAACGCAAGCGGCTAGAGCAGGAAAGAGAGGAAATCGCGTCTCTCATCCGCAAGCTGGACGTGCAGCTAGTGCCAGAGGGATTAGAGTTTCTATTGGATAAAGCGGCCCTTCATACTCGGGTGCGCCTCACCCATCTGGCCGACGAGGAGGTGGGCCAGCCCCTCTTTACCTATAAGGGAGGGCAGATTTCTCTGGGAGATTACCTCAATGCCCTGTGGGGGGATATGCGGGCCCTGTCCGGCTGGGGTGTACGGGATAGTGCCGAGGTGGTTGACACAGCGAGGGAACTGGTCTTGACACCGGTTTTGTTGGCAGAGGCGGCGCAGCGGGCCGGGTTAGAGGAGATGGCGGATGGACAACAGCGATGGCAGGAAATACGCACGGAATTCATGATTAAACAGCTACGCCAGGAAGAGGTCATTGACCAATCCGAGGCAAGCTTGGAAGAAGCTAGGGATTTTTACGAGGACAATGAGGATTTGTTCAGAGAACCGGCCCAATACATTGTTGTTGAGGTGCTGGTCGAGACTGAGGCGGAAGCCGTCGGTTTGATGCGCGCCATCGCACAAGGTGCGACCTTGGGGACACTCGCCCAAAAGCACACCATCCGCCAAGGTATGCAGGAAGAAGACGGCTTGATGCATCTGGGCGAGTACGAGCGGCTGACTCTGCCGAGGCTCTTCAAAGCAGTAAAAGCGGCCGACCTCAACAAAATTACTGGCCCGGTGCACGTTGAAGGCGGATACAGCGTTTTCAAAGTTCTCAACCGCCAGGGAGGGGAAGTATCTCCCTTCTTCCAAGTCGAGAAAAAGGCGCGAGCTTTGGTGCGCGGAGAGAAGCGAGAGCAACTGTTCGAGGAATTGGTCAATGATTTGCTGGACAAGTACAAAGAGCGGATCGCCGTATCGGACAGCGCATTGGCGGCGGCCCTACCCGATACGTTTCTGCAGCGCCATGCACGGGAAGCCCCGGCTAAGGGCGATGGGTAGTAAGTAGATACGCGAGCACGTCTTACTCGGAACAATAGATTATGGAACGCCGTTTACCTGCGCAGTACTCGATGATTTCGGAGACGACCATGAGGAAATCGGGTCTTTTGTCCACGGTGCTCTGTTTTGTAGCCCTTTTTCTCCCTATGGCTCTGAACGGGGCATGGGCCCAGTCGAAGGGTTACAGTCTGGGTGCGGACCGGGTAGAGGTGCGGACCCAAGCGCATTGGCAGGCTTGGGAGTTCCCGAGCGATATGGTGAC
>VXZF01000270.1 GCA_009845645.1 Gemmatimonadota bacterium
GACTAGGGGATCGCGTTCCTTGGGGCTACAGGCGCAGATGAGCAGACAAAGGGCGGCCCCAAGCCAAGCCAAGACCTTTTTGCAGGACGGGCGAATGCGGGCCATTGAGCGCCCGTTTTTTAGGTGCATTTGCACGAGGGTTCCGGTTTGTCGATGCGGTTAGATTGCCGGCCAAAGTAACATAACAGTTTAGTATATGAGAAGATACGCAGTATTGTCCATCTTGTGCGCTTGTGTCGCTGCGGCAGAGGCACAGGTGCGCTACCGGGAAATCGCCCAAGAAGCCGGAATTGACTTCCAGCACTACAACGGCGCTCAAGGAGAATACTACTATGTCGAGACCTTTGGTGCGGGCGCGGCGTTTTTTGACGCCGATGGGGACGGCTGGCAGGACCTCTACCTGATCAATGGTGCCCATCTCTCGGGACCCCTTCCTCCGACTCCGCCCATCAATCGCCTCTATCGCAACGCTGGCGATGGGACTTTCGCCGATCTCAGCGTCGCGTCTGGCACTGGCGACCGGGGCTATGGCATGGGATGTGCGGCGGGTGATTTTGACAACGATGGGGATCAAGATCTCTACGCGACCAACTTCGGCCCCAATGTGCTGTTGAGCAATGACGGCGGCGGGCGCTTTGCGGACGTTACCCAAATAGCCGGCGTGGGAGACGGGCGCTGGGGCACCAGCACCGGGTTTTTGGATTTCGACAACGATGGGGATTTGGACCTCTTCGTGGCCAATTATGTGCATTTCAGCTTGCAGGGCAATATCCAATGCCAGCGGGGGACGATTCGCTTTTACTGCGAGCCTAGTACCTACGCACCTATTGGGGATGTGCTTTATCGCAACGAGGGGAGGCGCTTTGTCGATGTGACCAAGAGGATGGGAATCCGTGCGGTGGGACGGGGACTGGGCGTGGCCTTTGCAGACAGCGATTTGGACGGCGATACGGATATTTACGTGGCCAACGACGGCACGCCGAATTTTCTCTACGAAAACCAAGGGAGGCGCTTTGTCGAGATCGGCCTGCGAGCCGGGGTGCAATACAATGAAGATGGGCACGCCGAAGCCGGTATGGGGGTGGACTTCGGCGACTTCGACAACGACGGGTACGCCGATCTTTTTGTGACCAATTACTCGCGCGAGACCAACACCCTCTACTGGAACGATGGCCGGGGGCGCTTTGCCGATTTTACCGCCCATTTCGGCTTGGGGGCACCTAGTTATCTGCCCTTGGGGTTCGGGACCAAATTTATGGACTACGACAACGACGGCGACCTCGATTTATATGTCGGCAATGGGCACGTGGTGGATAATATCGAGCAACTCGACGCCGACCTCTGCTACGCCCAGCCCGACCTTATGCTGCGCAACCAAGGCGGTGCACATTTTGAAGAGATATCCGACCAGTTGGGTGCCGACTTTGTCGTTGAGAGCGTGGTTCGCGGCGCGGCGGCGGCCGATTGGGACAATGACGGCGATCTGGATTTGCTGGCCACCACCGTGGCCGGGCGGCCCCGTCTGTTGCGCAACGACGGGGGCAATCGCCAGCACTGGATCGAACTCCTCTTGGTCGGTGCTGATCAGCGGGATGCGCTGGGTGCCCGCGTCACCGTTACCGCTGGTGGTGCGCGTCAGGTGCGGGAGCGCCAGTCCGGGGGGAGCTATCTATCCGGACACGATCCCCGCCTTCACTTTGGCCTCGGTCGGGCGACAAAGGCGGATATCGAGATTCGCTGGCCCGACGGCCAAGTGCAGACGTTGGCCGCTGTTGACGTCGATCAGATTGTACGGGTAGTCCAACCTACTCGCTGACGTTGAGTCCTCCACGTTGACTAGGGGAATTTTAGCCCGAGGATTCACAATGGATCATAGAGCCTTGGTTGCACTGATGATTGGGATGTTGTGTTGGAGTGTTGGCCCGGTACAAGCGGCTGAGTCGAACAAACTAGCAGAGGGATTGGTCATCGATTCGGCAGCCGACCTCCGCGCTTTGACAAGCCGGTCTGTTGCAGGGCATTTGCTCATTCAAAGCGACCAACTGAAAACGCTGCACGGGTTGGAGCAGCTCGAATATATAGGAGGCGATCTGAGCATTGAGCAATGTGATTCGTTGCAAAGTTTGGCGGGCCTGAATCACGTAAAGCGGATTGGGGGCAGTCTGAGAATCCGGCGCAATCCCAAACTCGTGGATTTGGAGGGATTGCGGTCGCTGGAGGAATTGGGGGGTAGCTTAATAGTCGAGCGCAACGATGCCTTGGTCGGTCTGAAGGGGTTGCGTCGAATCAGTCGTGTGGGCGGGTCGCTCAGGATTCAATTCAATCGCCGCCTCGCCCACATTGATGGGCTCGAGCGATTGGCGGCGATCGAGGGGCAGGTCCTCGTCGTCGGCAATGCAACGCTAAACGGTCTGGGAGGCCTAGGGGGCATCAAACGCCTAAAGGGCGGGCTGGCCATAGAGCGCAATCGGGCGTTGCAAGCGTTGGGGGGGCTGCGGCGGCTGGAGGATGTGGGCGATTTTTTGCGGATCAAGAGAAATAGAGCCTTGGTCGAGCTAGCCGGCCTAGAACAACTCGAGCGCGTCGCTGGGAATGTATTGGTAATCGGCAACGCCCGTCTGGAGCGCTTGACGGGCTTGGGCAACCTGAGTCAGATCGGGGGCAGTCTGAGAGTCGAGCAAAACGATGCGCTGGTATCGTTGGCGGGCTTGGCCGAGTGCGAGAGCATCGGCGGCGATTTGCTGATTCAGGCCAATAGTGTCCTGCCCGATCTCGAGGGTTTAGCCGGCTTGGCTCGCATTGAGGGAATCCTCTTGATCATCGGCAATAGTGCGCTGCAAAGTTTGGCGGGTCTGCGCCGCCTAGACTACGTCGGTGGCGATTTGCTGGTCGTCGATAATGGCGCACTGCTCAGTTTGGAAGGGCTGCACCGCCTAAGCCGAATAAGGGGGGTGCTATCCATCTTCGGCAACAGTGCCCTGACGGATCTGATTGGGCTGCGCGAACTCAGGACTATTGAAGGCCATTTATTCATCCAATTTAACGAGAAATTGCAGAGTATAGCGGGCTTGGCAACGCTCGAAAGAGTAGGCGGTCGGCTGGCGATTCGGGCCAATAGAAACCTGTCGAGCACCGAAGCTAAGGCCCTAGCGGAGCGTTTGAGCGCCGGTGGGTTTACGGGCGAGATCCAGATTGAAGCCAATCAACCGTAGCTGCTATACGCTGCCGGATTTTGGTTGCTGCATCCTTTCGTATTTCATACAGTTATTTGCTTTAGCTCAGAGAAGTCGGGTCAGAAGATATGCCAACCATGCGACAATTTCAGGCAGGTCGAAAGGTGCGACGACGGATCGCTCTCAGGGCGCTTTTCCTGTTTTCAGTCCTCGGAGGATTGAGCTATCAGGTACCAGTTGGTGCCGAAATGGAGGTCGTCCAACTGGGGGGCGAGGGTGGGTTGTCTTGGGAGAGTGGCGGCGGGGAGATTCCGGCCCTAGTAATTCTCGACGCGGCGACAGTCGATCAGTCCAATGCGCCCGGCGGCGTCATCGACTTTGCGCCCTTTGAGCGCGAACGTTGGATCTTTCCGCAGCAGGCCGATACGACGGACAACATATTGATTGGCGTCAACTCTAAGAAGCGCGGTGGCAGCGTCTTCACGCCCATTCCCTCCTTCCGCTTTCTCGAAGCCGATTTTCCCCAGATGTTCGACGACGACGGAAACACCGCTTTAGTACTGAAATCCTCGGGCACCGGGGGCACCGGGGCCTTTGGCCTACTCATCGAATTCGATTTGGGGGCTATCTTTGGCGTCAATCGGTTCAAGTTTTTTCCGCGCAACGCCGATCCGGCCTTTCCGGCTCCCGATTTCCAGTCCCAAGACGATTTTTTGAAGGGCTACGAAATTTTCGTCAATGACGGCCAACCCGAATCGCGCCGCGAGGGCAGTCTGATCTGGGAAACTGTCGCCTTTGAGGGGCAGAACCAAGAAGCGGTGGTGGACGTGCGAATCCCCACCCGCTTCGTGCGCTTTTTGCGGCTCAAATCCCTGACGGCCGCGGACTTTGAGATCGCTGAGTTCCAAGTGTTCAGCGAGGGCTTTGTGCCGCAGGCCGTGTACATTTCCAA
>VXZF01000708.1 GCA_009845645.1 Gemmatimonadota bacterium
ACGTGGACATCAAGCACTTGGCCATGCAGTTCTGCCTCGACGCGCCCATCGACGGTATCGTCATGAGCGGCCCCGCCGACCGCCACCAGCTTCAGGACGCGTACGACGCGGCGACTCAGGAAGTACCCGCTGAAATTTGGGTGGCGTTTGAGGAACGGTTTGGAGTTGGGATCTAAACAGCGAGCTAAGTACACGACAGTAAAATGGATTGAGCTTGTATGAGAGCTTCTTTTAGCGCATTGATAAACAGGATGCAGTTCCTATATTTTTGAAGTTTAGTTGCTATCCGCCGAGCCGGGTGGGGCGCGACGCCTGCATCATCGGTCGGGTGCTTGGTCCGGGCTGATGATGGCCGCGTGACGAGGAGTGCGAGATAGGAGAATAATATGATTTCCCATGGATTGAAACCCAGTTGTTCGTCGCTCATCGCTATTCTAATCATTGCCTTGCCTTTAGCCTGTTTAGCGGCTGAAAACGATGAGATTAAGGACGACACGGAGGACGTGCTCGTCTTGCATTCGGGCGAGGTGTATCGAGGGGTTATCTTGGGACGCTCGCCTGGGCGCATCTTGTTTAGTACCCGTCAATACGAGGTGCGTGCCATAGACCCGTCTGAGGTTAGATCGCACCGTTTAGATAGGGCGGAGGCTAGAAAATACAAAATTAGAAACTCGATAGCGTGCCTCGTCGCGCTAAATGGAGGTATCGCGGTAGGTATCGCGGCATCCCGCTTTTTTTTAGAGGGTAGATCTAAATCTAAAACCCGTCGGTTTGACTTTATTCCTCAGATGGGTGTCTCTATGTTAGCTTGGTGGGTTGGGTATAGGGGCCTTCATTCGACCCTGTACAATCCTTCGCGCAAGGAGCATGAAAAGCGCTATAGGCAGAGTTGGTTCAGATCCAGCGTGTCTCCAAGCGGCGCGAGCATGAGGGTTGTGCTCCATTTCTAACGAGTTTAAAGGGGCCGAAGACGGCGGCGTAAGCCTACGGATCTCCCCTTGCTTCGGTCAGGGGAGCGGATTGAAACAAACCTCATCCTCCCACTCAAAGGCTTCCATCTCGGTGAAATCAACGCCGTGTTTGGTCCGGTTAGATCGTCGCTTAACTTCGTCCCATTCATAGACCGGCTTCATCTCCATGATCTAATTATATAATTAGCGGCTGTACCAAGTGTTTTCTTCCAAACCGATCGCTGAGATCCACCGGCCCGGCCGACCGCCACCAGCTTCAGGACGCGTACGACGCGACGACGCAGGAAGTGCCCACTGAAATTTGGGCGGCGTTTGAGGAGAAGTTCGGGGTCGGGATCTAGGCAGTGGTTTAGACTCGACACCTGGAATCAGAATTAATCCCGTTAATGGAGTAGAAATGGATTCCTCATTACCTGAATGGCGCAGTTACTTCGCAACTATCGCGGATTCGTATGATCGGCTCCAGCCGGTCTTAAGTCCACCCTACAGCAAGGGTTTGGACATGCTTGTGGATCTGATTCCCTTTGATGCTGATGATTCATTCGAGTTTGTGGACCTCGGCTGTGGCACGGCGGAGCCGACCAAGCGCGTGTTGGAACACTTCCGATACGCCACTGGTACTTGCATAGACAGCGAGCCGGAGATGCTTGCGCTCGCTAGGCGGAAGCTGACGTCGTATTCGGATCGGATCGAGGTGCGGGAAGCAGACATCACTAGTTGTGAGATTCAGCCGTGTGACGTGATTTTCTCGGCCAAGACCTTTCACCATCTTCCTCCGGCCAGTCTGCCTGAACTTTTTGCCCGGATCGCAGGCGCACTGCGGCCGGGTGGTTGCTTAGTCCTGTACGATGCGATGTCGGTCGGGCCTCGGTGGGGAACAAATGCTCGACAGCAGTCGTCGCGCTTCCGCCAGCGCCATCTCCAAGACGCCGTTGCTTCAGGAGTAGCTACTCAGCAAGAGATTGATGCTAGGGTGGAGTACAAGCGAGCGATGAAGGCTGCTGGGCAGGATGTCGAGTACGAGCATAGCGCAGAGAACATGATCGACGCCATGATCGACGCCGGCTTTGCTGAAGTGGCTGTCGTCTGGCGCATGTTTGCCGACACGATTTTGCTGGCGTTCACACCGGCCGAGGATGCTTGAATGAATAGATCTAAGCTACGTCAGGTATAGGAGGTTCCCCGATTATACAACTGGAGAGTCTGAATGAGTACGTGGCGTGAATTGACATTTCCGAACAACTCCTTAAAGGACGCGGTACTCGTTATCGAAGATGAGCGCGCGAGCGTACTTGCCGATCCACTTCGTTGGCGCATTCTCGAAATTATTGGAGCAGGGAAGTCGGTCGTGGAGATTGCGCAGACGTTGGACATTACCGATGCTCGGGTGCTGTATCACTTGCAACGGCTGGCGCAAACAGGTGTCGTGCATTTAGAGGAAGACGGAGCAAACCCCCAGGAATGGCGTTGTTTGCCAGCGGCAGGTGCGATTCGCGTTCGAGAGACTCGTGCGACGGGTGAGCAAATTGCGGAGGCTATGCCAACGGATGTGGTCAGCCAGTTCAATCAAGCATTGCGCGAAGCTGCCGAAGGCTTATATGGTTCGACATTCCAGATGTCAGTCAATCACAATCGCGCGCGGCTTTCTGAAGAACAGGCAGCCGAATTTGGTCGTCGATTATTGGCGCTTATAGAAGAATACTTTCCGCCAGGGAAAGGGGATCGCTCAGGCATCAAATACGGTTTCTACGGGATTCTCACGCCGATTGATCTGCATCCGCTTGGAGTCTCTGAAACTGAGGAATGAGGATAGGGTCTCAGATATAGGCTTGGCCTTCCTTGATTATACAACTGACGGGTCCAAATGATATATTAGGACGAAACGGCAATTAGGAGGCTCACGATAATGCCTACGACGTGGAAAGACTACATTGAGAGCACTGCGGACGTGCTGCGTGGGAAACCACGTATCAAGAATACACGAATCCCTGTGGCTCTGGTGATCGGTTACTTGGCGGATGGTTACTCTGCCGACCAGATCATAGCTGAATTTCCAGATCTGACGACCGAGAGCATCGCCGCCTGCTTGGATTATGCCCGTGAGTTGGCCGATTTTGAAGTAGCGGCTTAATGGCGGTCATTTTCTTTGCTGACCATTGCGTGCCGGCTGTGGTCGTAGATGATCTACGACAAGCAGGCTATGAAGTGCTTGTGTTAAAGGATCACCTTCCGACTGCATCGCCCGATGAGGTTGTCATTGATGAAGCCGGGAGGCTTGAAGCGGTACTGATATCGCTCGATGGAGACTTCGCAGATATAGTGCGCTTTCCACCGAGCAACTACCGTGGAATCATTGGACTACAGGTCAAGAATCGCCCAAGACTCATCCCACACATCATGTCTCGTCTCCTCGATTTCCTTGCTAGTCAGGAAGGATCCGACCTTACTGGCAAGCTAATTCTCGTAGAACCAGACAGAATCAGAATTCGCTGATATACAAGACTTGCGTCTAACCGCTTCACCGGATTGGCCCACGTTCGCTGGGATGCGGCCAAAGGCGGACATCGCCTCCTTGACACGCTGCGATAGTACCTTTCATTCACGCCCTTCATTCTTCTTATCTCTCAGGGGAGGTATCATGTCGCAGGCAATGGATGATTTGAGGGGCAGCTTGGTCGCCTTGGTGACGCCGATGACAGCATCGGGGGCCATTGATTGGGCGGCGCTGGATGGCTTGGTGGATTGGCACTTGGAGTCCGGGACGCACGGCATTGTGCCGGTGGGCACCACCGGTGAATCAGCCACGTTGAGCCATGCCGAACAAAAACAGGTGATCGAAACTGTGGTGCGTCGAGTGAATGGCCGCGTGCCAGTGGTTGCAGGTACCGGTGCCAACGCGACGGCCGAGGCCATCGAATTCACTCGGGCAGCGCAGGGCGACGGTGCCGACTACTGCCTGTCGGTGACGCCGTACTACAACAAGCCGACTCAAGAGGGCCTTTATCAGCACTATTGCGCCATTGCCGAGGCCGTGGACTTGCCGATGGTTCTCTACAATGTGCCGCCTCGCACGGCGTGCGACATGCAGGCCGAAACTGTAGCTCGGTTGTCTGCTGTCGATTCGATCGTCGGCATCAAGGAGGCGTGTGGCGA
>VXZF01000601.1 GCA_009845645.1 Gemmatimonadota bacterium
CCATGCTCCAACCCGGCCACCCCGCTTACCTCAAGGCGCAGCTAGGTCGAGCCATCGTTCTGGGCCAAGCCGGACAATTCGCCCGCGCAGTAGGCCTGCTTCAAGGATTGATTCAGACCGGCGACAGCCCCGAAGCCATTAGTGCGCTGAGGGAACTAGGTGCCCTCTACAAGCGGCGCGGCGACAGCGAAGCCGAGGACCGCCCCGATTCGCTGCGGTTATTGACTTTCGGAGAGGGGATCGCCGCTTTCCACAGCCGCGCTATAACTTGGTACCGCCGCTACCTACAGGAAGCAGATAGGGCCGCCGATGCCAACGCCGTGCGCTTCGAACTCGCCGCACTCTATGCCTCAATCGGCTACTACCAAGAAGCCATCTCCCTCTACCGTCAGCTAGCTGCGGGTCAGGACGAGGTGGCAACCAAAGCGCAATTTGCCCTCGCTCAAACTTTTGAGCAAAGTGGACAACCGCGTGCGGCACTGCGCGAGTACGTGGCCTTCCTCGAACTCTTCCCCGCTGACCGCCAGAGCGAGGAGGTTCGCCAGCGAATCGAATATCTGCGCGAATTTACCGTCTTGGACCCGGCCAGCCTCAACCGGGCCTTGCAAAAAGCTTGGCTCGATGAGTTGAGCGGCAAGTCGCGCCGGCTAGTGCAGCTAGCAGTCGCTCGGGTGCTGTTCTCGCATCACGATTTTATCGCGGCTACTCAATCTTTCAAACACTATGCCACGGCCTATCCAGACGACCCCGACAAGGATGAGGCACAGTACTTTCTGGCCGAAAGTCTGCTCCGACTCGCCCGCCAACGCCGGCTAGAGGCGCAGCCTGCCAGCGCAGACTCGCTACGAACTCTAGCCCTACGGGAATACCGCGTTCTCGTCGAGCAAGTCCCCACCGACAGCATTCTCACCGAGCAAGTCCCCACCGACAGTACTACTCTCGTCAAGCAAGCCCCCACCGACAACACATGGGCCCGGCGCGCACGACTTAGCCTCATTAAACTCGAAGTCGAGGACCTCCCTGACTCGCTGCGGTTACTAACGCTCGAAGAGGGGATTGCCGCTTTCGTCGCCGAGTTTTCCGAAGGGCGCGGTGCCCATCTAGACCAAGCCCTTTTGCAGCTAGGCGATGCTCGCCGCCAGCTCGGGGCGACCGATACCACTTGGTTCGACGGGGCCATTGCCGCCTACGACCAACTCCGCCGGCTCTCTTCCAACAGTCCACTTGTACCCCACGCCCTATACGGCAAGAGTCTTTGCCTAGTGCAAAAAGGTCAACACAAAGCAGCGGCCGACTTGCTCGAGCGCGTTCTGCGAGACTATCCCAATAGTCCGCTGACGGCACCGGTGCTCTTTGAACTGGGCCATATCCGCTTAGCGCAGGAGCGGACCCAAGAAGCCATTGCCCGACTGCAAGAGTTGCGCTGGGGTTACCCGGCCTTTCCCCAGCGCCGTGCCGCCCAGAAACTGTTGGGCGACACCTATTTTCAGCTCGGCCAGTACGCTGCCGCCATCGATCTGTATCAACCGCTAGTCTCCAACTCGACAATCTCCGACGACAGAGGACCGATTCTGCGACGAATTGGCCGCGCTTATCACCATCTCAACCGCTATGGCGAGGCCATGGAGACCTATCGGCAAATACTCGCCGAAGAGCCAAACCCGGCTGGACTAGACAGCATCTACTTCGCCCAAGCGGTACTGCAACTGAGGTTAGCTCAGGAAGACGACGCCTTTCGGCTCTTCCGCAAGGTCAGCCAAGAATTTGCCTCCAGCGGATTGGCAACCGAAGCCTCGGCGCGGGCTGGCCACATCGCCTTTGCCCGCCAGCAATACAAACAAGCCTACCAACTCTATCAGCCCTTGCTGAAGCAAAGCGAGGACGCCTTAATCCACGGCCAAGCCATCCTCTCCTTGTTCCGACTCAAGCGCATAGAGGAAGGGCGCAAGGCCGACAAGCAGTTTGCCAAGCGGTTCAAGGAAGAAACGGAGTGGCGTCAACACTTCCGGGTTGAAGAAGGGAATTACTATTTGCAGGCTGGCAACCACAAAAAGGCTTACGAGCTGTTTCAAGAGGTGGAAAAGCAAGGAGGCAGGTGGGCCGGCGATGGGGCCTATTGGATGGCCATAACGCTGTGGAAGCGAAACAAAGCGACGCCCAGCGAGGAGGGGGCGGCGTTCGCATTGGAGGCCATATCGCGCTTTGTCCGGGAATATCCGACGAGTCCTCAGGTATCCGATGCCTACTTGCGCCTCGGGGACTACCACTTTTCGCTGCACAACTTCCTGCAAGCGGCAGGGGCCTATAAACACGCCTTGGACGCACCAGAAGTCAGTAGTGATCAGGCCCAAGATGCGATGTGGAAACTGCTCAAAAGCTACCAGAGTGCCCACGAGTACGAGGCCGCTCACCAAGTGGCCGATCAGCTACTGAGCCAGTACCCCGAGCACTCCAAAGCCATCGAGGTCCAGCTCGAACTGGGTATCATCCTCAAGAATAAGGGCCAATACGCCCAAGCCATTGAACAGCTAGACGAACTACTCTCCCAACAGTTACTCGATGGCAACGGTGCCTCAGAAGCCCGGTTTTACATCGGCGAATCCTATCAGAACATGGGCGAGTATCGCAAGGCGATCCAAGCCTATTACAAAGTTAGTTACCACGGTAGCCAAGGACTCAGCATGTGGATCACCTCGGCGGATTTTCAGCGCGCCCGCTGCCACGAATCGCTGGGCGAACACGCCACGGCCATGACTATCTACGAGCGCATCACACGTCGCGAAGGGGGCCAGAGTCCACAGGGACAGGAAGCCCGCGAGCGGATGGATGACCTGCGACGCCAGCTAGAAACCCTCAACTGAAGCGACGCCAGCAGAGAGTATCATGGCCCCGACTCAACGTCACATTCTGCTCCTAACCCAGCGAGCAGAGTTGGAAGCGGAGTTCAAGTCCGCAGTCCACGACATGCGGCTGCGCGTACTCAGTGCGGCTAACGGCGATGCGCTTGGGCGGCTACTGCGGCGCGGAGTGGAGTTGGTCGCCTTTGATCTGGAACTTCCGTCCGCCGTCCTCGCAGAGGGCGTCGCCGCGCTCGACCAGTACCGCGATGTGCCCATGCTAGGCTTGGGCAACGCCGATGAAAATTGGGACCGACTTTTGTGGGGTTCTCCTCTCAAAGACCAAATTGCCGTGCCCTTTGAGGCCACAGTCCTGCGTCAACGTCTGGACCAGCTACTAGAGCGCGGGGACTTTTTGCACGGAGCCGAACTGGTAGGTCAGTCACCCTTAATGCGCCAACTGCGCGAACGCATCTTAATCGTGGCACCGACGCCGGTTTCCTCTATTCTCCTGACGGGCGAAAGCGGCGCGGGCAAGGACTTAGTTGCCGAAGCTCTACATCGCTATAGCAGCCGCCGCGAACGTCCTTTCCGCCCGCTCAACTGCGGTGCCATCCCGGAGAATCTGCTGGAGAACGAACTCTTCGGGCACGAGAAGGGAGCCTTCACCGACGCCCGCGCTCAGTACCGAGGCATCTTTGAACAAGCGGACGGCGGAACAGTCTTTCTAGATGAGATCGGCGAGATGTCGCTGGCGGCGCAAGTGCGCCTCTTGCGGGTCCTCGAACAGCGCGAAGTGGTCCGCATCGGCGGCAGCGCGCCGGTCGCGGTGGACCTTCGCGTCATCGCCGCAACCAACCGCGACTTGCAAAAGGCGGTTGATCAGCGCGAGTTTCGCCTCGACCTATACCACCGGCTCAAGGTCGTCGAGCTCGACATTCCACCGCTGCGGCGTCGAGCCGAGGACATTCCCCTGTTGATCGAGCACTTCATCAGCGAGTTGACCCAAGACAATAAGAGCCGTCTAGAAGGGTTCTCGGCGGCGGCGCTGGACCTTTTGCAAAACTATGCTTGGCCTGGCAATGTGCGCGAGTTGCGCAACCTAATTGAGCACTTGGTGTTCCTCGCCCCGCGTGCCCTCGTCGAACCCGAAGACCTAGTGCCCCATCTCGGGATCCAGCCCACGCGCCATTTGCCCGTGCCAACCAACAAGACGCCGGACCAATCCGAGCGCGAGTTGATCTACTTTGCGCTCTTGGATCTCAAGCGCGAGGTCGCCGAGCT
>VXZF01000313.1 GCA_009845645.1 Gemmatimonadota bacterium
ATTGAAAGGTCTCGTCTTGGTCCACAATCCACTGCATGAGTTTAATGACTTTGGGCAATTCGGCCAGCGCCGCCATGGATTCAATGTTGGCACTGATCCAAGCCCCCCAACTCGAAGCGGCCCAGAACACGACCGGCAGGTAGGAGGCATCTAAGTCGTCGGTGACGCGGATAAATTCAGCATACGGCGCTTGGAGTAAGTCTGGTTGGCTCAGGCGCAGAGCGAGGGCTTTGAGGCCGTTGACCTTGCCCCGGTAGTACAAGTGCTTGGCCCGTTCGGGATCATCGGCTTCGACCAAAGTGGCGTAGGAAGTATAGATCTCAGCAGCACTTAAGAGCAATTGCGGATCTTGTGGATTGGCCACCAGCAGCCCTTCTAATAAGAGCAGGAAGGTAGGCACGCCCGAGGCGACCAAATCCAAATCGTCGTGGCGGGCTGTGGCCGCACTGACGTCCTCGATTAGCGATCCCACCAACGCGGACTGCAACCTAGCCGCGCACCCAATCGGCCCAAAGGACAAGGTTGCCAGCAATAGCATTGTCAAGAGGTGTTTAGCTACCATTCGGACCCAAGAAATCGGCTAAGAAGGGCTAAGAAGGGTTCCTCGTTGGTTTTCTAACCCCTAAGTGCGCGAGTTTTGTCACTGTCCATCTCCCCCTCAGGCTCTGTCGTGATGCGTAAGCACTGCCAAGGGTTTCCGTCTTCAGCACAGGCCGCAAAAATCTCCAAGGCACTGGCCAAATCCTCGCCGCGCGCGCGATAAACTGAGGAAAAGAGCGTTAAATTGGCGTTGTAACGACGATAAGATAAGAGACGTGCATTGTTTAGTTCCCACTGGAGAAATCCATCGTACTGATTGTGGGTAAACCGAGTTCTTATGAGCGCAAAATCGCGCTGGCGTTGGGCAAAAACGACTTGCCTGTCGCGCAGTACAATGTTGCGAGGCAAACCTAGCGAGTAGAGGCTGTCGAGTTCCGCGACGGTTTCGGCCATGAAGTGCCGAAAGAGAGCCGCGTCCGCTCGGCGCGTCTCGGCCTGTTGTAAGAGCGGGGTATCGGTGCCGAAGTGTTGCGCCAAGAAGAGCAGGGACCCTTGGCGGCCGACGAAGGTCGCCAAGCTCTCGTTGTAATCGGTCTGCCCTGGGGCATAGACAAGGGCGTGAGTCAACTCGTGGAGGATCAAATCGGCTAGCTGATCGGGCGCGTAACCGAGCATTGGGCTGAGAATTGGATCGGAAAAAAATCCCAAGGTACTGTAGGCACTGACTGGGCGGACAATGGCATCGTATCCCTCGGCGGCGAGGGCATCGCGCTGCTCGTCGGCCAGATCGCGGTGGAAGAAGCCTTTGTAGGGGACCTCACCGACGAGTGGAAAATCCCAAGTATAAGGCGAGAATCGATCGGGCGGACAAGCGCTGACATTCCAACTGATCGGACCGCCACCCGTATCGTAGAAGGTCGTGTACTGATCGTCTGTTTTCAGGCCCACGCTTTCGGCGTAGCGAAGGATGGCTTGGATCAGCTCTAGTTGCGTCCGAGTTTGCGCGGCCAAATCGGCTCGGGCGAGGAGGGTTTGGACTGGTATGCGATTATACACCACACGGCTTTGACCGCGGGCTAGATGCCAATAGTAATTGAGATTGCAGCCGCAAATGCCCAACAGGCCAAGCCCGATGAGAATTCGAAATAAAAGAGGCATCCGCGGCCAAGGCCACTTGTGCGTCTTAATTAGGAGAGCGAGCCAACCTAGAGTTTGCTGACGATCTTTTTTCCATCGAAGATTACATTGCCCTCTTTGTCGAGGACGCGACCGTCGCTAGTGAACTCGTACTTCATGGATTGACCCAAGGTCAGGTGGCGTTGTACTTCTTCTAAGTCTTGATATTTCTCAATTAGCTTCTCAATCGGCCCCTCAAATGAAGTCTGCTGCCACTTAGGACGATCCTTGTTATGGGCGGCCCTTTCCTCAGCTGTCATAATGGGCAGGCGCTCAGCAGCGGGGGTGAACCGCCCAGCCATGGCCTGTTGGCGGCGATACTTCTCGTGGCGCTTTTCCGACTCGGTCAGCATTTCTTCGGGAATCGTCTCGAAGCCGGTATCTTGGTCAGCTCCTTGTTCCCGGCGTTTTTGCTGCTCTTCTTGGACCTCGCGCGAAAGGCGCTGTTGACGCTCGTGGTCCAAGCTAGTGTCGGTCCCTAATCTCCGCAGTACATGTCGTGCGGCTTTGTTCATAGGAATGGGCTACCTCCCTGAAAATTGCATACAGTGCGTTCAAATTGGCTACCGATAAAAAATATAAGGGGAGCGAGTGATTTGGCAAATCCAAATGACCTTAGTTATTATAGATAGGCGGAGCGGAGGCTCGCAATGCCGGGGTGCTCAGACCAAGGCTACCGAGTCGAGATTTAACTTTTTGGATGGAGATACAGAATGAGCGTTTTTTCGCGTTTTTTTTCGCATGAAATAGGTATAGACTTGGGTACCGCCAATACCTTGGTGTATGTCAAAGGCAAGGGAATCGTCCTCAACGAACCCTCGGTTGTCGCCCGCCAAGTCTCCACCCAAAAAGTTATTGCCGTCGGCGCAGAAGCCAAGGAAATGATGGGGCGTGAAAACGCTGGGATCCAAATAATTCGCCCCTTGAAAGACGGTGTTATCGCCGATTTTGAAGTTACCGAAGAGATGATTCGCAGCTTTATCCGCAAAGTAAAAAAGAACAAACTTTTTGTGCGGCCTAAGATCGTGGTAGCGGTCCCGGCAGGCAGCACTGAAGTAGAGAAGCGGGCCGTGCGAAACTCCTGTGAGCGCGTGGGAGCCAGAGAAGTTCATCTGGTCAGCGAGCCGATGGCCGCAGCTATCGGCATGGGATTGCCCGTTCACCAAGCCGTTGGCTCAATGGTTATCGATATTGGTGGCGGGACGACGGAGGTTGCCGTAATTGCCCTTTCAGGTCTAGTCGAACACGAGTCGCTGCGGGTGGCTGGGGAAGCTATGGATCAGTCAATTTCCGAGTGGATGCGCAGAAAGCACAACCTGCTTATTGGCGTCCAAGGTGCCGAGAACATCAAGTGGAAAATCGGGTCGGCAACGGAGTTGGAAACAGAAGAGAGTATGCCGGTGCGTGGTCGCGACACCGTAGCCGGACTACCCAAAGTCATGCAAGTAGATTCAGTTGAGATACGAGAAGCCCTATCCGGTTCTGTAGCTCAAATTGTCGCCAGCGTGCGCAGAGTGCTGGAGAGGATGCCACCCGAATTGGCGGCAGATATCCTCGATAGGGGTATGGTGCTCTGCGGTGGTGGAAGCATGTTGCGGGGGCTGAGGGAACACCTGCTTGAGGCGACGAGTTTGCCTACGTATGTCGATAGTGAAGACCCCCTTTCGGCCGTGGTGCGGGGCAATGCTCGCATTCTCGAAGAGTTTGATAACTACCGTCAAGTTTTGCTCTAACTGAGTTATGACCAATACGCGGGAGCTCATCGTCATTGGACTAGCCTTTGCCTGCGCCTTGATCTTGATGGGCTTACCTACATCCTATAAGACTTCTATCGCCGAGCGCTGTCAAGCCGGTTTAGCGGCATCAGGACAAGCACTATTTTCGCGAGTCATCCGCTCTACACACAACGAGGAAAAAAGCCGTTTCCTCCTGACTCAAAACGTAGCCCTCGCCCTTGACAACATGCAACTCCGAGAAGCTGGATGGGAAAATATGCGCCTGCGCAAGGCCCTGTCCTTTCGGCCTCGAGACGGAGGTACGCGCATTATTTCTGCCGAGGTGATCGGCCGAGACCCCGACCACATCTACGACGCGATAGTCATCAACGTTGGTCGCGACCACGGCGTAGATAAGGATATGCCCGTGGTGACACCTGAAGGGCTCGTCGGTCACATTGCCCAAGTCGGCGGATCGGACTCGGTCGTGCAGTTGTTGATGCGCACGAGAGTGAGTGCTTTGATCCAAGCCACGCGTGCCCAAGGCATCGTCTCGTGGATCGACGGCCAGTTCCGGTTGCGATTCGTCGAATCGAGCAACTTGGTGCGGGAGGGCGATTTAGTCGTATCATCGGGGTTGGGTGGGCGATACCCCAAGGGCGTACCGATTGGCACGGTGGTGGAGG
>VXZF01000374.1 GCA_009845645.1 Gemmatimonadota bacterium
AAAATGATTCAATTAGGGGCCAATTCGGTGCTCTTTGCAGGATTCGATCTGGAAACGGCGATGCGCCATATCCACTTCGCTGGCTACGACGGCGTCGAACTGGCGGCGATCAAGGGCATGTGTGAGCACTTGGAGTTGGACAACTGGCAGGCGCAGGCCAACCAGATCAAAGAGCTGGCGGAAAAATACGAGCTAAAATTGCTGGCTATGGAAGAAGCCGCGCTCGACGAAGAGCGGCTGATGCTGGCGTTTGCGGCTGGCGCTGAGATTGGCATTCCCGTCGTCAACGTTGGCCCGGGGGGCAAGAGCGATGTGGAGGAAGATTTCGACCGACAGGTCGCGCTGCTGGGCAAGATGGCCGATAGGGCGCACGAACACGGGGTGACGCTGTGTGCTAAGGCGCACGTGGGGCAGTGTATTTACGATACGCCGACCACGTTGCGAGCGATGGAACGGATCGACTCGCCGGGGTTTGGGGTGGATATGGATCCGAGCCACATCCATCGGGCGGGAGAGAATACGGTAGAGGCGCTGGCGGCGGTTATCTCGCGGGTCAAGCACGTTCACATAAGGGATTGCGCCGTGGCGGAAGGCGGGCCGGGCGCGCCGGAGTTGCAGGCGTGTGGGCGGGGCAACATCGATTTGTTCGGGTACGTCAAGGTCTTGCACGAATCGGGGCTAGACGTGGCGGCCAACTTGGAAGTGATTGGTGCCAAGGAGTACGACTTGGGGCAGGTGGCGACGATTGCGGCGGAGAGCCGGGGGTATTTGAACGCCTGCTTGCGGGCCTGCGGTGCCCGTTAGTCGCGCCTTCGTCGCCATCCGGGTGCCGGCGGCATTGGGAGAGCTGAGCGATGCGATGCGGCCGTTGTGGCCGGCGCAGGGTGTGAGTTGGGTGCGGCCGGAGAATCTCCATTTGACGCTGCGCTTTCTCGGCGCGGCTGAGGACGCACAAATCGTCGCGCTGCGGGAAGGGTTGACGGCGGTTGCCGTACGGCACGAGGGGTTTGTCGCGACTATAGAGGAAAGCGGCTGCTTTCCCAATCGTCGCCGACCGAAGGTTATTTGGGCTGGTGTGGCGGACGCGGACGGACGGTTGGGCGCGTTGCAACGGGATGTTGAAGAAGTGGTGTGCGCTGCTGGTTGGGAGTCGGAGGAACGGGACTTTCGTCCGCACGTGACGCTGGGTCGGGTGCGAGCAGAGGTGTGTCCGCCACGCAGCAAGTGGAGCGGCGAGTTGCCTCGGTTGCAGGTTCTGGTGGAAGCGGTGGAGCTGATCGAAAGTATCCTCAAGCCGACCGGAGCCGAGTATCGGACCTTGCACCGAGTGATGCTTACATCGTAAAGGAATGTATATGCCCGGCCGACCTTACATACTCGCCGAGACCAATTGGCAGACCGTAGAGCACACCCCGTACGAGGTGGCGATTCTTCCGTGGGGGGCGACGGAAGCGCACAATTACCACCTGCCTTATTCGACCGATGTGGTGCAGTGCGACGAGATCGTCGCGGCTGCGGCCCACATTGCTTGGGAGCAGGACGCCAAGGTCATCGTCTTGCCGACTGTGCCGTTTGGCGTCAACACCGGCCAGCTCGACATCAAGTTAGACCTCAATCTCAATCCCTCGACTCAGTTCGCCGTCCTGCAAGATTTGGTCGAAGCGCTCGCCCATCAGGGCATTCCTAAACTGCTCATTGTGAACGGCCACGGCGGCAATGACTTCAAACAAATGGTGCGGGAGCTATTGCTGCGCCATGCGATTTTTATTTGCTGCATGGATTGGTACCGCATTGCCGATCAGGGGCTTTTTGCGGAGGGTGGCGACCACGCCAATGAAATGGAAACCAGCCTCATGCAATACTTGCGGCCGGACTGGGTGCTGCCTTTGTCGGAGGCGGGCAGTGGCCGCGAGCACAAATTTAAGCTCGCCGCGCTGCGGGAAGGCTGGGTTTGGACTCAGCGCGACTGGACGCAGGCGACCGATGACACGGGCATCGGCGACCCGCGCCAAGCCACCCCGGAAAAGGGCCGCCGCTGCTTGGAGCAAGTAGCAGCGCAACTCGCCGAGTTTTTGGTCGAGCTGGCCGCCGCCGACCTAGACGACCTCTACGAATAACAGTGCAGTTCTACGCGTTCGTCGCCCCCGGGCTAGAGAATATCGCCCAACGAGAAATCGCAGCGCGCTTGGAAGCCGAGCGGCAGGGCCAGCGTCGCGGCGTGGTGTTCTTTGCGACCGACGCTCTACCGCAAGACTTGCTCGGATTGGGGACGACCGAAGATGTGTTTGCGCTGGTGGCGCGCGGCCCGGTGTCCACGGCGCGTGAGGGCTTGGATCAGGCTGGCGCTCTCGTTGCGGAGTCGCCGCTTTTTGAAGACGCCGTGGGCGCGCATCGCCGCGCTCGCCCCAAGCGGATCAAGCGCATCACCTACCGGATCGTGGCCCAGCGTCGCGGCGGGCAGCAGCGCTATGTGCGCCAAGAGATGCGCCGCGCCTTGCAGCAGGCCGTGGCGTGGCGGTTCCCGCGCTGGAAACACATGGCCGAGCAAGCGCTGTTGGAGGTTTGGGGCTTGGAGGCTGCGGGCGAGTTGATCTGCGGGGTGCGCCTTTCCGACGAGACCATGCGCCACCGCACGTACAAGGTCGCGCAAGTGGAGGCTTCGCTGCGGCCGACGGTGGCGCGGGCCTTGGTGATGCTATCCGAGCCAGCGGACGGCGACGTTTTTCTCGACCCCATGTGCGGGGCTGGGACTATCCTCATCGAGCGGGGAATGCACGGCCGCTACGCCCAGCTTTTGGGCGGCGACATTCGCCCGGAAGCCGTGGCTGCCACCCGCACGAACGTCGGGCCGCGCTACAAGCCGATTGACATCCGCCAATGGGATGCGCGGGATTTGCCCTTGGACGATGGCAGCGTCGATCGGGTGGTGTGCAACCTGCCCTTTGGCAAAAAGATCGGCGCGCCGCAAGCGCTGCGTCCGCTCTACGAGGGCTTTGCCAGCGAGGTGGCAAGGGTGCTAAAGGCGGGTGGAGTGGCCGTGTGTCTGACTAGCGAGCGCACCCTGTTGGCCGAGGCATTCGGCGCGTGGCCGGATTTGTACATGGAGCGCGTGTTCCCGGTCGAGGTGCTGGGGCAGCAGACGTTTTGTTGTAAATTGAAGAAGCTCGCTGAGTATTAGATTGGCAATGAGACATTTTATTAAACCATAAAGGAGATTGTCATGGCTGATTTTACGGGTCAAGTAGTTATCGTCACCGGCGGTGCCCAGGGCATTGGCGGGGGGATTTCGCGGGCGTTCGCCGGCGCAGGGGCGCAGGTTGCCGTGTTGGACATAGACGCGGAGGCTGGTGCAGCCTTAGCCGAGGAAGAGGGCCAGATCCGCTTTTTTGAGGCCGATGTGGCCAGCAACGAGGTTTGCGCTCAGACTGTGGGGCAGATCATCGAGGATTGGGGCCGCGTTGACGTGTTGTGCAACAACGTCGGCATCCAGCCCGTGCCTAGCTATAAGCTGGCTCACGAGCTGCCGGTGGAGATGTGGGATCGGATCATTGACGTCAATCTGAAGAGCTTCTTCCTGATGGCTAGGCACTGCCTGCCGCAGATGATGGAGCAGGGCAAGGGGGTCATCATCAACACGGCCAGCGTCCAAGGCTTGCAGTCGGCGTCGATGGTTTCGGCTTATGCTGCTAGCAAAGGAGGGATTATTTCTATGACGCGGCAGCTCGCGCTCGACTACGCCAAGTATGGAATTCGGGTCTTGGCGGTCAATCCAGGGGGCATTCAGACGCCGTTGGTCGATGAGGTGATCGAGGCATTCGGCCACGAGCGCGAGCAATTCTTCGAGGACTACGCGAGAATCCATCCGATTGGGCGCTATGGGCAGCCGGAGGACATCGCTAACGCCATGTTGTTCTTAGCTAGCGACAAGGCATCGTTTATGACTGGCGAGAATGTCTGCGTCGATGGGGGGCTGATGGCTAAGGGGGCGTGGGCTGAGGTGGAGGAGTGAGAGAACGGGGTTGTCGCATAATTCTCACCGACGGCATAAAAGCTATAGCTTAGTGGCAAGCGTTTCTGGCCCAGCCAGAGACGCTTGTTGCGTTTAGGAGTGGCG
>VXZF01000364.1 GCA_009845645.1 Gemmatimonadota bacterium
CAGCATTGCGCCGCACCCACATAACGTCATCGCTCAAGGCCGCCTGCAATACCGGTACGGCCGCCGCCGCCGCCTTGCCCATAGTGGCCAAGGCACCCATTGCCGCCGCCCGACCAGACCAAGGCCCCTGCTGGGCCGCGTCCAATAGTCCGTCCAAAGCGTCCGCACCCAAGGCGGCCAAGGCGTGTACCGGCCCCACTTCGCCCGGATTGCCGCCTTGAGGATTAGTCGGCGAATGGGCCAGATTGGTCTCGACTTGGTCCTGGGCTTGGCTCCGCATGTCCTCGATCAGCCCTTTTACTTGGTCTCTTCCCAAGCTGTAAGTCGCTTGCAGGCGGTCCATTTCCGAGTCAGCACCTAAATCCTCCCAGCGCGTGATGCCGCTACTCGCTGCTGGCCGATCACACAACTGGCCACACAACCAGTCCCACACGTGCCGCGACAATTCTGGGTGTGGGTCGCCGTCGAGCGGCTGCCAATGGGACACCTTGTTATTCCACGTCGGTGCCGCTGGCTCTGCCATGCGGGTGAACTGGTATTTGAGCATGTAGCGCCTTTTGTCCGAGCGATTGGCCGTGGCCCGGTGCCAGCTATCGAAGTTGACGATGGACACCGTGCCGGCCGGGCCGCACAAGCCCAGTTCGTTCTCTGTCGCCTGTTCTGGATCAGTACTGGAGATCCCATTGTACCACTGCCGCCCCGGCATCACGCCGGTGGGACCCATGTCCGGGGTGACGTCTTGCGGGTAGTAAAAGGCCATGATCCAACGGCAGCGGTGATAGCGGATATTCTGGTCGAAGATGTAGTCGTCTTTGTGCCAAGTCTGGCCGTCGCTGCCGGGGGAATTGAGGTGGCAGTAGCGGTGCGGGTGCATCAGATAACCCGCGCCCAGAATACTAGTCAGGGCACCGCGCACCGCAGGGTGTGCAAAGACTTGGGCGATGGCGGGGATGCGCGGCGCGATGTTGTTGCCGGGATTGCCTTCGGCTTCCAACACCGCGTCGATCTGGCGGCATACTTCGGCGTGAAAATCGCCCGGAAAATCCGCCTTCACCTGAATATAGCCCTGGGTGATGAACTGCTGCATCTCGGCGTCGGAGAGCAAGTGCATTTCTGCTTCCATGACTAAAAGCGGCGATCCAACGCCCATTCGGCCCAGGATCGCACGTATTCGTTGCTCTGCTGACGCGCCTGTTGCAAGGCGGCTACCGCTGCTGTCGGCGCACGCCATTTAGCCAACGCCATGGCCGCATTCTCGCGTAGCGGCGCATCGGACAGAGACCAAGGCGTCATCGCGCGGCTATCGTCTAGGGCCTGTGTCAAAGCCGGTACTGCCGCCGGCACTTGGCCCATGTTGCTCAAGGCATCGGCGGCGTTGCGGCAGACCCATTCGCTGTCGTCCTGCAATGCTGCGGCAAGGGCCGTGGCCGCCTTCTGAGCCTCGATACCCATACAACCTAGGGCGTTAGCTGCCCCGGCGCGCAGCCACCAGTCCCCATCCTGCAACGCCTCGACGAGCGCGGGCACCGCGACGGCACCAGCCGCGGCCAGACCGTAGGGACTTTCCAACTGGCTGGGATTGGTAAAATCGCCGCGCTCGAGATTGGCTTGCCAACGCCGGGCAGATTCGTCTTTTAGCGCCGCCATCAATACCGGCACTCCTTCGGCTCCCAGCGTCCCCAAGTCGTAATAGGCATCTATCCGCACCCGTTCATCGGGGTTCTGTAAAGCTTCCTGCAAAGCGGCTACCGTTCGCTGCGGCCTCAAGGCGGGAGCCTGTCCCCCATACCAGCGCCATAGCGTGCGGTACAGAGCTGCATGGCGTCCCGTGGGCATCCATCGGCTGCGCTGTTCTGGCGTGCGCTCTTGGGTGCGGGTAAAGAGGAACTTCAGCATGTAGCGCGTCCGGGTCGAGCTATTGGTCGTGGCCCGGTGCCATATTTCGTAGTGGGTGATGACCACGGTGCCCGCCGCGCAGGTCAGGGGTAACCCTTCGACCTCGTCGCTGGGGCCATCCATATAGTACTGTGTCCCAGGCACCAGCGCGGTAGGCCCCATATCCGGCGTTACCTCGTGCGGGTAGTACAGCATCAGGATGTAACGCGGGCGGTGGTAGCGCATATTGCCGCCGAAGGGATAATCCTTGTGCCAATTCTGGGATTGGGTACCCGGCGCGAGATCGTGGCAGTGGCAATGGCGGCAGAGGGCGTACCCCGGCCCCAGAATGCCAGTCAAAGCCGCATCTACTGCCGGATCGGCGAACAACTGGTGCAATAGGGGAATGCGATCTATCAAGGCGTTGCCCGGATTGCCCGTGGCGAGTACGCGTTCGACTTGACGGTGCAGTTCGCCGTGCAATTCCGTAGCCGCGGTCGGTTGCACCACGCGGTATCCCTGGATGATGAAATCTTGCAGAGCTGCATCGCTTAGACGAGTCATCAGCCTATCCTCACTTCCTCGCCCTCGGCGGCTGAGCGGTACAGCCCATCGAGGGCAGCCATGACGTTGAGCACTTCTTCTTTTTTTACCATCAACTCGGCCCGACCCTCAAGCACTTCGACAAAGTGGGCCGCAGCTTTCCAGTGGCCCGAGAAGGGCACCGAGGGATCGGGCGGCACGTTGAGCCGGGTGTCGGCCTGATAGCGGCCCAAGGTACCGATAAAGGTAAGGGGATTAAACGTAAGGCCACCCTTGGTGCCCATGATGAGGGTGCCGCCAGTGCCATCGGGCAAATTGGCCGCCCAACTGGCCCGAATGCTAATGGTGGCACCGTTTTCCAAGCGCAAAAAGCCAGCGGCCATATCCTCGACATCGTACTCGCCGATGTCGTAGTCCCGGGGCGCAAACACGCCCTCTGGCGCGCCGCTGTCAGCCAGCGACGTGACCACGTCTTCGCGCTGGTCGGCCAGCTTGGTGTACGTCGCGCCCGAGGCGGCCACCACTTTGGGGCTGCCCATGATCCACAGCAGGGCATCGAGCGCGTGGACACCAATGTCGTAGAGAGGACCGCCGCCCGAGGCTTCTTTCATGTGAAAGCGGCCCCAAGTGGGCACGCCGCGGCGGCGGAAGGCCGAGGTTTCAGCGTAGTACATCTCGCCCAAGTGCCCGCTGTCGGCCAGTTGCTTAGCAGCAGTATTGGCACCGGAGAAACGGCTCGTCTGGGTGACAAATAGCTGGCGGTCGGCGGCCTCGGCCACTGCGTACATGACTACTGCATCGGCGTAGCTGGCGGCGACGGGTTTTTCGCAAAAGACGTGGGCACCGGCTTGGAGGGCAGCTTCGGTGTACGCGCGGTGCGAGACATTGGGGGTGCAGACGGAGACGATATCGGGACGCAACTCGTCCATCATGCGTCCACAGACGTCGTACGCATGGGGGATGCCGTGGCGGTCCGCGGTCTGTTGGGCCTTGACCAAGGTGTGATTGAAAACGCCGACCACTTCTACGTCCGGGGCCAACTCCAGCCAAGCGGGGATGTGACCGACGTTGGCGACCATGCCAGTGCCGACGATAGCTACTTTATATGGGCCCATTTTTTATACCTCCCATTCCTCTTCCTGCTGCAGCGCGTACAAAGACGTATATCCCCCCGACCAATCCGGCGGAATGAGACAAGGCCGCGGGTCGTGATAGGCCCAGCGCGCCTCTTTGCCCCGCACAATAACTCCCGAGTACTGCGGGCTATTCAAGGGGTTGGCCGTGTAGGGAAAAGCATCGGCCGCCGTATAGATGTTGAGCAACAAGGGCCGCCCCTTGGGCGATAAATTTTTCTTAGACCCATGCACGGTGCGGCAATTGTGGATGGTGATAGACCCAGCCGGCCCCGTCATGTACTCAACTCGACCGAGATCAATCTGGGGCAGATCCTGCTCGGCGATACAGCCGACCCATTGTCCCGAGGCGTTGTACTGATCGAACAAAGGTCCGTTGTGGCTGCCGGCTACCCCGGCCAAAGGCCCTTGGTCGTCATCGACGTCGTAGAGATACGTGCCGATGGTTAGGGGGCTGTAATTGGTATGCGGCCAATACGTGATGTCTTGGTGCCACTTGACTTCTTCGCCGCCTTCGGACCACTTGAAATTCAATTTCGAGTGGTGAAACTTAATGTCCG
>VXZF01000083.1 GCA_009845645.1 Gemmatimonadota bacterium
TTCTTATCCATGTCGTCCTTTCTCGCCGTTGTCGTATCACTTGTCATTTCATTCATAATCATTCATAATTTTATAAAAATAACAGCGAGGTTTTATTATGGATACAACAGTTACCTTAGGCTCAGAAATTGTCCAAGCTATACAGCAGGCGACAGGAGAAAAAGACAAAGTTGCCGCAGTGCGCATGGCATTAAATGAGTACCTACGTCTGCAAAAGCTGCGCCAACTAGCCAATCTGGCCGGTACCGTTGAGCTACGCTATTCCAACGACGAGTTGGAAGCAATGTAAGAGCTTGGACTCCGCATACTTCCGAAAGCTCATCGATCGCCTTCTGCGGCGGACTCGCACTGCAAATAAAACTCTTGCAGTTTGGCTTCCAGCAGTTTCTTGTCGGGCAACTGCATCTGATACTCGGCAATTAAGGCGGGCGAGAGTGTCCGGTTGAGGGCATACTCGACGACTTCTGCGTCTTTGCTCGCACACAGCAAGACACCGATGGATGGGTGTTCGTGCGGCTTCTTCACATCGCGGTCCAAAGCCTCTAAATAAAAACTAAGCTTGCCCAAATACTCCGGCTCGAACCGTCCTACCTTCAGTTCAAACGCGACCAAACAGTTAAGCCCGCGATGAAAGAAGAGCAGGTCAAGCGCAAAATCGCGATCGCCAACTTGGAGGGGAAACTCGGCTCCCACAAAACAAAAATCCCGCCCCAGTTCGACCAGAAAATCCCGCAGCCTTGCGACCAGTGCCCGCTGCAAATCAGGTTCGGCGTGGTCGCCCGGCAAGTCGAGAAACTCCAGCAAATAGGTGTCTTTAAGCACTTTGTGGGCTTCTGGCTGCATTTGTCTCAGCACTGCTGAGACTTTTGGCGGATTGAGTACGGCTCGCTCAAATAAGGCCCCTCGGAACTGGCGTTCAAGTTCACGGCTGGACCATTTTTCACGGCTCGCCGTTTTCAGATAAAACTCGCGTTCTTCCGAGGTTTTACTCTGCGACAGGATGATGAGGTTGTGCGTCCAAGGTAATTGTCTCACCAGTGGTGCGACTTTTTCATCGTCCCGATAGGCCGCGTAAAATTGCCGCATCCGAAACAGATTCGGCCGCGTAAATCCTCGCAGGCCGGGCTGCGTCGTTTTGAGGTATTCGGCCAAGTGTTCGACGACACCCTCGCCCCAAGCGGCAGACTCTAGTTTGTTGTGGATATACGCCCCGACTTGCCAGTAGAGTTCAACGAGCATGGAATTGACAGCCGAGTACGTGCGCTGTTTTGCTGCGGCAATCATCTGAGCGACTTCATCGAAATCGCGGTTGGGAATCACCTCGTTACCCATTTGCGGCCATCGCCTCAATGCGGACCGGGCAGACTTTGAGTTCGGCAGTGTGGGTGACGGGATCGTACCCGGAGCCGGTGAGGATGTTGATCGGCACGTCGTTGAAGCTGAAGCTGGCAAAGACCGTGCCGCGCGGCGAGCGAGTGGTGCCCTTGACGCGGATTTCAATGGTACCGCGTGCGCTCGACAGGCGGCACAAGCCCCCGTCTTCGAGGCCCCAGTCGGTGAGGTCCTCGGGGTGGACTTCGAGGCGCTCTTCGGAGAGCAGGTAGTCAATCCCCTGAGAGCGGCCAGTCTGGGTGCGGGTGTGGTAGGCTTGGAGCCGGCGGCCGGTCGTCAGCCAGACCGGGAACTCGGCCGAAATGGTCTCGGCCGGGTCGCGGTAGCGGATGATTTTGAAAAGGCCGCGGCCGTTTCTGAAAGCTCCCTCGTGCAAAATCGGCGTCCCCGGATGGCCCTTTTCGGGCACGGGCCAGTGGTACTCGCCCTTGTCGATTCGGTCCCAATCGAGGCCAGCGTAGATAGGCGAGAGGCCGCACAGTTCGTTGAACACGTCCTCGGCCGAGGTGTAGTCGAAGCCACTGAAGCCCAGCCGCTGAGCGAGCTGACTTATGATCCACCAGTCGGGCTTGGCCTCGCCGGGCGGGGGCACGGCTTGGCGCAGGCGTTGGACCCGGCGCTCGGTGTTGGCGCAGCTCCCGTCGGTCTCGGCAAAGGCGCTGGCGGGGAAGACCACGTCGGCCAGCGCCGCGGTCTCGGTGAGGAAGATGTCGATGACCACGAGGTGATCTAAGCTCTTGAGGGCGTGCTCGCAGTGATGGCGGTCTGGGTCGGAGACGAGGGTATTTTCGCCGTCGATAATCATGGCAAAAATCTCGGTGCCGCAGCGGTTGAGCGCTTGGACCTTGGTGATGCCTTTGTCCAGGTCCATCTCCTGCTCGTAGAGCTCGGTGAATTTTTCCTTGTTTTCAGGCTGATCAGTCGGTTGGAAGCCGGGATAATTGGACGGGACGGCCCCGGCGTCGCCGGCACCTTGGATGTTGTTCTGCCCGCGCATGGGATTGATGCCAGTGCCCTCGCGGCCAATGTTGCCAGTCAACAGGGCGAGATTGCACAGGCTCTGCACGTTGTCCACGCCGCAGATGTGCTCGGTGATGCCGAGGGTGTAATAGATGCCGGATTTATCGGCGGCACCGTACCAACGGGCGGCCTGTTCAATGTCCGCAGCGGGCACCTCGGTAATGGTCGAAGCCCACTCGGGTGTGAACTCTACGACGTGCTCTAGGAATTGCTCAAAATCGGCTGTGCGCGCTTCCATAAAGTCGCGATCTACTAGGTCGTCGCGGACGATCACGTGGGCCATAGCCAATAAGAGAGCCACGTCCGAGCCGACGCGGATGGGCAAGTACAGATCAGCCATATCCGCGAGGTCGGTCTTGCGCGGATCGGCGACGATCATCTTGGCTCCTCGCTTGAGGGCCTTCTTGATGCGCGTTGCCGCGACCGGATGGCACTCGGTCATGTTGGTGCCGATGCAGAAGATCAGGTCCGGTTTGTCCATGTCGGCCAAGGGGTTCGACATGGCACCGCGTCCAATGGTGGCTGCCAGACCGGCAACCGTAGGGGCGTGTCAGGCACGGCTACAGTTGTCTATGTAGTGCGTGCCGTAGCCTCGGCGGATGAATTTCTGCAGGCAGTAGTTGGCCTCCGAAGGCGTGCGGCCGGAGGCAACGCCGTAGATGGCGTGGCGGCCGTGCTCGGCGAGCACCTTGGCAAAGCCTTGGGCGGCGCGGTCGAGTGCAGTGTCCCAGTCGGTGGGGTGGAGCTGGCCGTCCTCGCCGCGGACTAGGGGCTGTGCGAGCCGGTCGCGGTGCTGGACGAAGTCAAAGGCAAATTGGCCCTTGATGCACAGCGCGCCCTCGTTGGCCGGGCCGTCCATTGCCGGTTGGATGCCGACGAGTTTATCCTCTTTGGACAGCAGATCCACTGAGCAGCCAACGCCGCAGTACGGGCAGACCGAGCGAGTCTTTTCGATCTCGCCGGGCAGGTCGGCGGCGCGCAGGGCCTTTTTGTCGGCAAGAGCGCCGGTGGGACAGGTCTGGACGCATTGGCCGCAGAAGGTGCAGGACGAATCCTTGAGCAGGCCATTGAACTCGGTGGTGATCTGCTTGTGGAAGCCGCGCCCCATCGCGGCAATGGCGTGGTCGCCTTCCTGCTCGGCGCAGACGCGGACGCAGCGGTTGCACGAGATGCACAAGTCGTAGTCGCGCAAGATGAAGGGGTTGTCGTCGGTGGGATGCGCTTGGCCCGATTGCGCGCCTTGGAAGCGACCAGAGCGGGCTTGGTAGCGATCGGCGAGGTCGGTTAGCTCTTGCGAAGCGTACCCGCGCAGGGGATCCACCTCGACTTCGCGGTTTTCCGAGACGACCATTTCCAGCAGCGTCTTGCGGTGCTTTTCAATAGCAGCAGTCGATGTTTTGACGACCATGCCGGGCGCAGCTTGCGACGTGCAGGAGGCGACCGGATTGCGTGCTCCTTCGACTTCGACCACGCAGAGCCGGCAGGCCCCAAAAGGTTCTAAGCGCGGATCGTAGCAGAGGGTGGGAACGTCGCGGCTATGACGCTGGGCGACCTCGTAGAGGGTCTCGCCGGGAGCAAAGGCGACTTCTTCGCCGTCTAAGGTCAGGGTGTGTTGTTTCCCATTGGTATTCATGGTAAGGCTCTCGTTCAAGCGCAGACGCGCTGGGCTACTTGGTCTGGAAAGTACTTGAGGAGGCT
>VXZF01000733.1 GCA_009845645.1 Gemmatimonadota bacterium
CTAATAGAGAACAATCGTATAACCCCCACTCTCCATTATCGAAAAGCAGCTTCAATTTGTGCCCTTCTATTGCCGTGGTTTCTAATACTCTTGGATTCATAAATTTCACCTCAAAAGATCTATAGGGTTGCCCCACCCTAGCGCACCAGCAGCAACTTGCGCGTCTGCCTTTCGCTTCCAGCCCGCAGCTGGTACAAATACAACCCCGAAGCCAGCGGCCGTCCCTGCCTGTCGCGGCCATCCCAATGCAGTACGTGCCGACCAGCCGACCGATGGCCACTGATCAGAGTCGCCACGTGCTGCCCTGTGAGCGTATAGACTTTTAGTTCAACCTCTTGGGCGCGGTCGAGAGTATAGCGGATCGCGGTCTGGCTGTTGAACGGATTGGGAAAATTCTGCTCCAATCCGAAGTTCTGCGGAGTCGCGTCTTCGCGTGCCTCGTGGACGACGGTGGGAACGGCAAACTCCGTGCGCACCAGCCGCAGATCGTCGATGTAAAAGCGCCCCTCCAGGTTCGTAGCAAAGCGCACGGTCTCTATCGGCTGGTCGAGATTGCCAAACGCGCTCAGGGGAACTTCTATCTCCTGCCATTCCTTGCGCCCTAAATCTAGCCCGTAATCCCCTGCTCCTTCGCCCAAGAGCACAACCTGCTGGAAGCCACCGCTTTCCAACACCACCTCGACCACATCGCCTTCGGCGGGCACCACATCGCCGGGATGGATTGCCAGTCGCAGCGCCCGATAGCCCACCGTCTCTATAGGTGCTGGTGGCTCCATGTCCAACTGCCAAGGCAACAGCCGCGTCAGGGGGTCGGCCGTCAGCACGCCGGCTGCGGTGCCGGTAAAAACCGGGCCGCTCCCGTCAAAGTCAAAGCTGTCTAAGCCCAAACCAGCGTTTGCAGTCCAGCCTGGAGCCAACTCGTCATCGACGATCGCCAAGTCCTCGGCCGGTAGCACCACCAGCGTACGCGAGAGCGCGATTTCAAACGGACCTTCCGCCGTATTTTGCGCCACGCTCACCGCGATCTGCTTGCGACCGTTGGTCTCCGCGCCCGCCAATGCGGCCTCCAGACGGTAGTGCCCGTCGCCCAAGGCAGTGAGTGGCGTTTCGGCGCTGCCGCCCAAGGCACTCAGATCGGCGCTCACTACCGGCGCAGCGGCTTCCCGATCAAAGCGCGTCAGCGCGATCACAGCAGACAAATCGAGCGGCTGACCGGCCAAGACCGTATCCGGCGGCCCAACTTCCCACTGCCCCATCAGCGGCCCAATCCGCACCCGAAAAATCGCCTGAGTCGTGTGATCGCTGGAAACGTAGAGCACCCCTTGGGCATCGCTTTCCAGACCCACGGGCTTGCCCCATACCCGGTTGCTACCCGGATTGGGACGGAATCCGGTGAGGAAATCGGCTACTTGGGCATTTTGCCCGTCCGGGTCGCTAAACACCGCCATCACCTTGTAGCCTAGGTCGTTGCCTCGCACACCGGCGCGAAGCGCGACAAAGGCTTGACCGTGGTATTCGGAGGGAAACTGGTCGCCGGTGTAAAAGTGGATCGCCATCGGCGCGGTGTGGGCCGCGACCGTGGCAACCGGCTGCTCCATCCGCTCCACATCGAGCGTATCCTCGCGCGTAAAGGGCGCAATCGAGCGGAAGTACTCGTCAACCTCAAAGTCAACCCACGCCTGATAGCCGTGCGCCAGCGGCCAGCCGTAAAATCCACCCTCGCGCACGATGACAATGGTCTCAGGAGGCAAGTCCCGCCCGTTGGGAAAGCGGTCGCGGTCGTGACCGTTGTTGGTCGCCCACAACTCGCCGGTGAGCGGGTGCAGCGCCAAGCCGACTGTGTTGCGCAAACCGCTGGCAAAAATCCGCCGCTCCGTGCCATCGAGGTTAAAAGCCAGCACCGTAGCGCGCTCGGGATCGCGCTCGCGGCACAGATCGCAGGAGGATCCCTGATGCACGTATATCCGCTCGTTGGCCTCGTCGAAGACGATAGTGTGCGTAACGTGCTCAGCGCCGCCTAAACCGGGGATCCACGTCGCCAAATTGGGGATAAAGACCTCGCGCTCTTCGTAAAAGCCGTCGCCATCGCCGTCCCTGAAACGCACGACCTCATCGGTATCGGCCACGTACATAGCCCCCTGATAAAAGGTCACGCTATTGGGCCATAGCAGATCGTCGGCCACCGTCCGCACTTCGTCGGCGCGGCCATCGCGGTCATGGTCGGGCAGAGCCACAACGCGCCCGGTGCGGTTGGGATCAGCTCTCCACTCGCTGTTACCTCGGGTGCCCATGACGGCCACGTGCAACACGCTGTCCGGGCTCCACGCCATCAGCCTCGCCTTGCCGATATCCTCGGCGAACAGCTCGACGATAAAACCGGGAGGGACGTTCAAAGTCCGATTCTCCAGCCCTGCCACGGCGACTGGCTGGAGGTGGAGGTCGATTTTTGGAGTCAGATAGACCTCGCCCGGAGCTTGGGCATAGACGCTGCTGACGAGGAGGCAAAGGACGATGAGCAAACGCATCATTGGCAACCTTTTTGCAAATAAGTGTGGAAGTTTATCTAAAAAAACGCACAGTGAGTTATTCGCACCCCTACTCCTTGTAAATCCACCCCCAAAACAGATTGTCGCGCTCGTTGCCCGCCGCCGAGTATGCAGCCTTGAGCTGCGACAGCGCATCGCCAGCATAGTCGGTCACAGGTCGCCCCTGTTCATCCAGCGAAAGGCCGTATTGCCCAGCGGCGTTGATGCCGAAGATCGCGTTTTTCACCGGGCCGTCGGCCGGGCCGAGCGGCGCTAGATCGAGCTTGTCCTGCAAGTCGGGCGGCAAATCAATCCGGCGAAAGGCCTCAATCTGCCATTGCGGCGAGCCAAACCAAATCGAATCCGTCCCCCACAACACGTGATCAACGCCGAGGCCCTTGATCAACTTGGCCACCATAGCCGCGGCCAAGCGCGGATGCGTAATCGCCAGCGCCCCGAATGACAGACCAATATCCGCGTACACATTCGACACCCCGTATTCAGCGGGGATGGCAGCCAACTCGTCGATCCAAGCCAGCCGCCCGGTGCGCTCAAACTCCTCGCTCACCGATTCGGCGTCCCGCCACATCTTCAAGCCCGCGTGGTAGATGTGAAAATTCAGGTCGGGCCACGCCGCTGCCGCGCCGCCCACGTCCTCGACGCTGGCGTATTGCCAGTTGGGAATGCTCTCGTAGTCGACCGGCAAAACGCCCTTGTGGATGCAGATGTTGGGCACGCCGAACTGGCGGGCCTTTTCGTAGGTGGGCCACGTTAATTCTTCGTCATCTAGACGCCAAGGCCGATCAAAGGTGGGGTGATAACCCAGCACGTCGCCGATGGTGTAGCCCTTCCAAGAGTCCACCTTCAACTCCGTCGCCGCTGGTTCCATCAATTCGAGGTACTCCGGCGCGCTCGGCCAGATGACCCCGTGGGCGAACATCCGCCGCGTGCCAGCTATCTCATTGACTTGGTCTCGCGTGGCGACCATCTGCCGGTCGGACAACAGCGTTTTTTCGGGATCGACCGAGGGCGAAGTGCTCAACAGCGCGAGCGTGGTGTCGCTGTCGAAAAACATGTCTTTGACGTAGTAATCGAACTTGTAGTACTTCAGGTCGAGTTCCTGCTCGACCAGCTCCGGATTCCAAGGAGTGCGGGCTTGGTTGTTGCCCCGCGCCACATCGCGCAGCCAGAGCTGGCCTTCCCAAGTGTAGTCCTCGCGCACGTGGTGGGTGTGGACGTCGAAGATAAACTGATCGCGGGTCTGGCTGCGCTGGTCTGCGGCAGCCTCGGAATCTTCGGCCTCGGCCGGATCGACGCGATAGACATCGCCATAGATTTGATTCATCGCCATAAACGCCGCGGCCATCCCGCTGGGCGAGCGGAGATAACGCTGGCGAGGCATCCCTTGGCGACCCGCGTAGAAATCGGTCTTTTCGCGCATTAGCGCCTCGGCCTGAGCTTGGCGGCGGGACTGCGGCGGCGGGAAGCACTCCCCGCTGGATACGACTTGGGTCGGGATGGGCGTCTCGACCCGCTTGCGGTAGCCGC
>VXZF01000546.1 GCA_009845645.1 Gemmatimonadota bacterium
ACACTGGAAAACCCAGATCGGCAGCGTCTTGCAATTTGGTGCCTCGTACGTCAACACCCATATCACCGACACCTTGCTGGGACGCCGGGAGGGATCTTTCCGCAAAGGCGCTTTCCCCACCAACTTGGTCACGCCCAGCGAAGTCTTTCTCGCCATCAGCGATGATTCGCCCGCCGATGGCATTGGTGCCCAAGTCCACGATGTACAGATGATCGTCAATGGCCAGCCCAGCCAGACAGCGCCGGAAGTGCGCCGGATCGCCGGCCTCGTAGCCCTAGGCAAAGAGCGGCGCATGATTCCCGAACGTATGCGTTTGGAAGACGTGCCACATCTGCGCCGCCGTCAGGCCTGGCTACCGTACACCGTTGGTTTCGGCAGTCTTTTCGGTTCGCGCGGCGGCCTGTATAACAATGCCGAATCCATGGAGCTAGACGGCGAAAATGTCCTCCAAGCCGACGGCGACGACGTGTTGCTGTTCCGTTTTGAAGTGCCGCCCGAGGCCGAACGTATTTCCTTTAGGGTCCTAGCAGCCAACGACTACGCCATCGACCTAGGTGCCCCCATCGGCCGGAGCGGCGTGGTTGGCTCAGTGTGGGAAGACTGGCGCAATGTGGTGCGGGCTCCGGGCAACGTCCGCAACGGTTCGAATATGGGCTGGGTTGAGTTCGACTACGGCTTCCCCTCGGGCTTGGAACTCTACGGTGCCAATCTCGAACTGGACCTGCTCGGCTTTGAAGTGCGCGGCGACCTCAATACCAGCACCCAGCACCTCATCTTTCCCGTCCAAGAAGGCCGACGGCACAAGCGGCCTGTAAGTGCTTATTCGCTACAGGGCAAGCGCCTGTTCGCGAACTTTGCCGTGGGCTGGGAGCTGTTTCGGGTCCCACCCCAATACCGCACCTCTTTCACTTATCTCGACGAATTCATACCCGCCCTGAAAGAATTCGAACTGGTCGACGACAACGACGATTTGGACCCCTGGCCCGATTCCTGGGAACACGACGATCCCCTAGACCTGCGCTTCCAGAACGACGTCACCGAGGCGGCCATTGAAGTCAAAGAAAACCTCTTTCCCGGCTCCCTGCGCGACGTCGGCTTCGGAGTATTCCCCGGCCTAGACGACAACGGCGACGGCATCTTCGACACCAATGTCAACAACAATCTCCTGCCCGACTACCAAGAGCCTTTCCTCATGTACTTCGTCGAGTCCGAAGACTTCGTGTACGGCGACGATTTCAACAACAACGGCGTAGTTGACTCGCGCGAAAACGACAACAAACCCGACTACCCGTACGAGCGCGACAGCAAAGGGCAGCATGTATTCTTTACCTTCAACCCCACTTCCCAACTCGAGTTGCGGCTAGGCGGACACGCTATCGAACAGATTGCCGGATCAGGTCGCAATCGCTCCCTGTACGCCAAGCTCGAGTACAGCCGACCCCTGTTTCACAATATCCACCTAAAGCTGCGCCACCGCAGCAAGCGCGTGCAGGACGATATTCCCGATCCGCTCTATCAATACGTATCCAATCCACTGTTGCGGGGCCGCTACGAGATCGGCTTGCGCGACGATCCCTTGCGTTATCGCAACAGCCATGCCCATCTGAGCTATGTGAAATTCAACTACACCGGCGTCGACCACCTGACGCTCAACAATACCTGGCGCTACGAACTCAACCATCGCTTTGCCGATACCTTTGCCGATGGCCAGACACAAAATTCGGGCAATGACTGGTCTCTGGCCCTAGTAAATCGGGTCGACTACGCCTGGCAACTGCGCCAGAAATTGACGCTGACCCCCATGCTCAAATGGACCTATCAGCGCTCCGACTCAGCACTGTTGGGCGACCTAGTCGACGAGACCAACCTAGCGCCCATCGTGCGGCTCGATTTTTTCTTAACCGAACGCACCACCATAAAGGCGGGCATCCAGGGCTTCCCTCTCCTGAAGCACCGCTTCCGCGATGCCGTGGCGCCCTCCAACGATTTCAATGCTTGGCACTATATCATTGGCCTGCAAAACAACAGTAGCTACACCGGATACCGGATCAGCATGAACCTAGGACTGCGAAAATCCTTTACCGACTTTGTCAACTCCAGCACGACGGGCACAGTAGAGACTTCGGAATTTTTCCTGCAGGTGAGGACGAATTGAGTCCATGCTAAAAGCGATCTCAACAGGCGCGCTTATAGCGGCCCTAGCAACGATGGCGCGTGGCGAAGGCGATCCCAGACTTATCGAGCCCCACACTACGGGTGCCCGCCTTATGCTCTATCGCCCCGGCCTGCTCACCTACGACAACTACGGCCTAGAGGGCTACCGGACTTGGCCCCGCAATGTCATCACGCGCACGGCCAACCCCGTGTACGACGAGTTCGGCGACTTTCTGGTAAACGGCGTTGAGGTGTACCACCTGCGGGAGAACCGCCGCTTCGACGATCCGGCCCAAGTGTTCAGCGGCAGCACTATTGCCAAGCCAAACAACTACGAGGGATTTCTCAACCGCCTGATGGTAGCCGACGACAGCTATAATAACTGGCAGACGCGGCTGATCATCGGCGACCGCATCCGCACCCACTTCTCGCCGTTGATCCTAGATCTGGCCGCCCTCAATGGCATCCGCTGGGACCTAGCCAATGAAAGGCACAACTTCTCGGTCCTAGCCTCGCGCATGGACAAGCCCGTACTTTCCCGGGAGGACGCCACCGCCTTGAGCACCGCGGCCTTCGCTGCGTACCTGTTGGGCGGCCACTGGCAATGGAGTTGGCGCACCATCGACATGACTACCTCTTATGTGAACCTCTTCCGCATTGACACTCGCTCGCCACCCGATTGGAATGGCATGAAAGGTCAGTTGCCCAATCGGGTCCAGGTAATCGATTACTTGGTGGTCCGCATTGAAGACACCTCGCCCTTGGACGGCAACGGAGCCCGGGTCTTCGACGTCGATATCCTGCTCAACGGCGAGCGACGAGACGACATTGAACCTTTTGTCACGCGCCACAACACCGAGGATTTTAATCCGAACTTTCCCAACAAGGACTTCTTCTTTAAACGGCCAATTCCGCCCTACGTGGAAGTGTTAAAGGGCCACCGCTTGGGCACCTATCCGCTGCAGACACCCGAACCCGATGGTTCTTTCCGCGCCGATGGCAAGGACTATGTCCTGTTCTGGTTCCCGCTACCCGAGGAAGAGGAAGTGGTGTCGGCCTCCTTCGAGGCCCTGCTGAGTGGCAATTATCGCGTCAGCGTGTCGGAGATCTACGCCGTTGATCCGCGCGAATCCCGCAATGAACCAGCCCAGCGCAACCGCGCAACTTTTTACAAAAGTTTGGCCGGCTCCAAAGGACGTGGATCCGCCGGTGCCGATGTCGAGCAGATCCGCTTTGACTACGGCCGCCAGACCGGCCTCACCTTGGCTGGCCTAGGTCTGAGCACGGATGTAAAGGGCTTCCGCTTCAAGGGCGAGTGGGCCCACAGCTTCAACTTCCTCCAGTACCCCGTCCACGATCACCGCGGCCAACGCCACGACCGCAGTGGCCACGCCTATCTGCTCAATATCGAGCGGGAATTCACCCCGAAAATCGCCGTTGGCGGAGAGCTGTTCCGCCTCAGCCCCGAGTACCGCACCCAGCTTTCGGTGACCGACCTGACGCTAGGGGCGTATGCGACCGATGGCACTGGGCCTTTCGCCGGCGAGTTGGGTTCGACCGACGAAAGCCTGAACAATACTCTCGACCTAAACACGGTTGACGACAACGACGACAAGGATCCTTTTCCAGACGATTTCTTCATACCCAGTTTCGAGGACCAGAACGGGGTTTTCCCCGGCCTAGACAAGGACCAAGACGGCACCCCTGACACCAACCGCAATCGCAATCAGGTGCCCGATTATTTCGAGCCTTTTTTACTCTACGACGTCAATCCGGACGATTTCGACTACGGCGACGACCTGAACAACAATGGCGTCATTGACGTGCGCGAAAACGACAACAAGCCAGACTACCCGTATGATCTCAACCGCAAGGGCTACCATCTCTTTGTGCGCTTTCAGCCCCAGCGTGCGCTGG
>VXZF01000050.1 GCA_009845645.1 Gemmatimonadota bacterium
GTGAGCGCCAAGCCCTCGCCGGTGTCGTACGTGATAAAGGCCTGCTCTAGCTCGACCGGAGCGGTAGGCCCCAAGGCATTGACATCCGCCCGTGCGGATATCCCTTCCCCGAGATCCGTCGAGGCATCCAACTCGAACTGGTCCAGCGACATGCTCGCGTTTCCATCGTCGCTGAACAAGCTCATATCGACAAACCCGGAGAATTTGACCTCCGCGGATACCGTCTGGGTGGCAAAAATCGCCAGTGCAAATGCTGCAATTTTCTTGTTCATCTGTTTGTGTCCTTCTGCGCTAGGTAGGGGCGACCGGCCGGTCGCCCTTACAAATTATTCTAGGGTATAGGTGCCCATGTAATTGACGTGGTCGCAATCCTTGTCGGCGCTGGTGATATCGTCCCACGGATCGGGAGCCACCAAGCCATCCGACTCATAGACGATCTTGAACTGGCCGTTCTTTTTGATCTCGCCGATATAGACGGGCTTGTGCAGATGGTGATTGCGCTCATCCATCATCACTTGGCCGCCCGGCGAGTCAAACGCCAGCCCATAGAGCGCCGGCCGCACTTTTTCCACGTCGAAGGAACCGGCTTTTTCGACCGCACCTTTCCACAGATAGACTCCGGTATAGGCCCAGAGAATCGGATCGTCGGTGACGCGCATTAGGCCGCCGGGCAAGCCATTGGCCTCGCAGTATTTCTTGAAGCTCTTGACGAAATCCCGATTCTCTTTGGTGGCGACGGACTGGAAGTAGTTCCAAGCCGCTAAGTGGCCGACCAAAAACTCGGTATCCATCGCCCGCAGTTCGTCTTCTGCCACTGAAAAGGCCATGATCGGGCACATCGCCGAAGTCAGCCCCTGATTGGCGAATTCCTTGTAGAAGGGTACGTTGGAATCGCCGTTGATCGTGCTCAAGACCGCGGCTTTACCATCGGCGGCGAAACTCTTGATCTTCTGCACGATGGTCTGGTAATCCTGGTGGTGGAAGGGCGTGTACTCCTCCATGATATTCTCCTCGGGCACCCCTTGGTCGAGGAGATAGGCACGCAGAATTTTGTTGGCCGTGCGCGGAAATACGTAGTCCGTGCCGAGCAGATAGAATTTCTCGTACCCGCCGCCTTCCTCGCTCATCAGATACTGGGCGGCTGGGATCAACTGCTGGTTGGGGGTGGCCCCTGTGTAGATGATGTTGCGCGAGCACTCCTCGCCCTCGTACTGGACCGGATAGAACAGCAGCCCGCTGTTTTCTTCAAAAACCGGCAACACCGACTTGCGCGACACCGAGGTCCAGCAGCCGAAGACGGACGCCACCTCGTGCTCTAGCAACAGTTCTTTGGACTTTTCGGCGAACAGGTCCCAGTCGGACGCCGGATCGACGACCACTGGCTCAATTTTGCGTCCCAGCACGCCGCCGTTGGAATTGATTTCCTCAACCGCCATCAGCACGGCGTCGCGCAGCGATACCTCCGAGATAGCCATCGTGCCACTGAGCGAATGCAGGATACCTATTTTGACCGGCTCTTGCGCCTGCGCGCTCGAATGCGTTCCAACGACGATTAGCCCTAAGGCGACAAATGCAATCCAGAACTTACTTAGTCTTCCCATTGAATCCCTCCAAGAATTGAATTGTAGTGTTAAATGGCCTGAACGCACCGTTCCGGTAGTCCGCTCCGACCGATTCCGCTCTCCTACTGCAAAAAGGATACCACAACGGCACCCACAGCAGTCCACAGCCGGAGCAGAAGGGAACAATTTTGGTACTATCTCTTTATGTCGCAAAGAGATACGCGATTTGTAATTTTATTTATTTTTCTTACGTAAATGGCATTTTTGGCGGTTTGGTCGCTTAGTTTTTCCAAACAACAGGCAACAAACATGTAATTTTAGAATTCAAAAACGGACATATATGTCGCTTTTCCGCACTTCACTGCAAGGGGAATTCATGCTTCGCGGTACTTTGCGACTAAGGCGAGCAGTCAGAAAATACAATTATGTGATGTTTTGTGGGATTGCTTCCGAAGAGCTCAATACTTTCGGCGCAGTGGATTTTCACCTAGGACTTGGGGCAGAGATACGGCCGTGGCGAGCGCGTGCAAGACTTCCTCTAGATCGCCATTGGTCCACCCCAAGGCGCGGAGCGCGAGTACGCCGGGACGAGGTTCGGCGAGCGAAACCAACGTTGCTTTGCTAGTCCCGCGCGTCCCCTGACCGGTGAGCAGCGGCGTTAGAGTACGACGCAGTACTTCCTCGACAGCGGAGCGCACTGGGTCGCCTACGATAAAGGCATTGGCAAATGCAGTGTATTGGCCAAAAGCCCCAACGCGGTCGGGAACCTGCTGCTTGGGCTGCAAACACAAGCGTTCGACCAACACTAGGTCGCTTTCCAAGTAGATGGAAATATTAGATGTATAAGAGTTGTAGTGGAACTGCTCTCCTCGTTCGCCGCGGCCTGCGGTGCCTCCGTCGAGCAAGACCAGCGAAGCTCCCGCGCTTAGATGCCAGACCTGCTCCTGCACAAAGGCGCTGTCGGCATAGGGCACCACTGGATCGGGTAGCGATACTACGCAAGCGCCTGCTTCGACGTGCCCTGCCAACTCCTGTCGCGCGACCTTACCGTCGGCGGTCTTGTATACTTTGGTAAAGGCCTGCGTGCCCAAAAAGAGCTTGGCCTCCCGACCGCAGCGCACGCGCAGCCGAGCGCAATCGCCGGCGACCAAACCGCCGCCATAGCTGGAAAGAATAGCAGTGCTGTAATCGGCCTCGACCTTGGGGCTGAGGATCTTCAACGGCGCGACGGCCAAGCAGGATGTCAACCGCGACCTTCCTCCGACGCGGCTCACTTCGACAATGGACCAACCCTCGTCCATACCTACCTAAAAGGCCGGCGCTAACCAACCCCCATCAACGGGCAACGCCGCCCCCGTAATCCACTCCGCGTCATCCGAGGCAAAAAACGCCACCGCCCGCCCAATGTCCCTCGGCAAGCCCAAGCGCGGCAAAGGCGTATCCTGCCGACATTGCTCGATGACCTCTGGGGTCAAATAGTCTTGAATCGGCGTCTCAATATAACCCGGGCACACTGCGTTGACCGTGACGTTGTCTCCGGCCAACTCCAACGCCAAATCCCGCGTCAGATTCACCGCCCCGGCCTTAGTCGGCGCATAGGCCGGACCACCGCCACCGCCAAAGGAGTGAACCGAGGCAATGTTGACGATGCGCCCGGCCGCGGATTTTCTCAGATAGGGCGCGGCAAATTTGGTCGTGAGAAAGATCGAACGCAGGTTGACGCCCACGACCCGATCCCAATCCTCGACGGATAGTTCTTGGCTGTCCCCCGGTATAATGATCCCGGCGTTGTTGACCAGAATATCTACCCCGTCAAAGCGCTCGACGCTGCGGGCGATTAGGTTTTCCACTGCCTTTTCGTCGGCCACATCGGTCTCGACGAAGAGCGCCTCGCCGCCCTCCTTAGCAATGACTTCAGCCGTGGGTGGCTGCGGCTCGGTCTCGTGAAACTTGCCGATCTTGGGCGCTTCCTGCATATCGGCCACTGCGACCTTGGCCCCTTCGCGGGCCAATTCGAGACAAATACCCCGCCCAATACCCGAACTTCCTCCGGTAACAACGGCGATGCGATCCTGTAAACGCATGGATTTTCCTCCTGTTTGTCGCAAAATCTATGGCGGTCGGAAAGGGGGGACAAGACGGCATGGCCGGTCGATATGGCCATTTGATGCGGTAGCAGATTAATTCTAAAATAGACTTAACGGAGAATTTGCCATGCCTGTGAGCTTATTCATTTTTGCACGTAAAACCCCACTCTACGCCATCGTTTGCTGTCTATGCCTGTCCTTGGGGTCTGCCTCAGCCGACGACTCCATCCGCGCCCAAATCGAAGTGCTCCGCGCCGCCAAGGACAGCCTGCTCAAAAGCGAGGACTCGCCACTGCTGCCAGAACAGCGCGCCCGCTTCGAGCAACTTGCGTACTATCCCATCGACCTCCGCTATCGCCTGCGGGGCGAGCTGCACATCTACGGCCGCCAGCGCATCGTCGAAATCCCCAATACCGAC
>VXZF01000550.1 GCA_009845645.1 Gemmatimonadota bacterium
GTCCAACCCCTTTTGCTTTGTGCTCGGCGGATAATTTACGCCGGTATCTTCTCCATGACCCGCCGATAGATCGGCTTACCCTGTGCGAGAAACTTGTCTTCGTAATTCGTCCGCACCCCCAGCCACTCAACATCCGTCTCCGCTAAACACGGGCTAGTTTCCAACGCCGCGAGCATGACGTCGAAATAATCGGCGTAATCCGTGGCTAGCCACAACTGACCGCCCGCGCATAACGTGCGCTCGACTTCGCGTAAAAATGCCTCGTTAAAAAGCCGCCGCTTGTGATGCCGCTTCTTGGGCCAAGGGTCGGGAAAATAGATGTGATAGGCTCGCACTGATGCCGCAGCCACGAAAAACTCGACGAATTCTCGCGCATCCATGTGCGCGAATCGCACGTTGTCGAGGTCGCGGCGCACGGCGCGCTGGTGGGCAATGCGCAAGTATTTGGCCGCCCATTCGACTCCGATGAAATTCACTGCGGGCTGGCGGCTGGCCGCGTCGATGATAAAGCGTCCTTTGCCAATGCCGATTTCGACCTCCACCGGCTGGTCGTTGCCGAAAACTTCCCGCCAATTCAACGTTGGATCTTGGTCTGGGTTATCCGGCAACGCCAAAAAACCCGCCCCGGTCTGCTCCATCAAATTCTCCCCAAAGAAAAAGCGCTCCCCTACTATTTAGGGGAGCGCCGTATAAACAACACTGCGAATATAGCTAGATCAACCAGCGGCCTCGCTGTGCGAGGGCAGACCGCAAAACTGCTCGTAGTCAATTAGCTCGGTGACAGTCGGGCTGTCGCCGCACACTGGGCAGTCGCTGTCGCGCCGGAGCTTGAGTTCGCTGAATTTCATCTGCAGCGCGTCGTAGTGCTTCACCCTCCCTACCAAGGAGGTGCCCTGTCCCAACAGCAGCTTGACGACCTCAGTGGCCTGCACTAGCCCTATGATGCCGGGCAAGACCCCCAAGACCCCACCCTCGGCGCAACTCGGTACCTCTCCGGGCGGCGGCGGCTCGGGATAGAGGCAGCGATAGCACGGGCCGTCCCCGGGCACGTACACGGTGGCTTGGCCCTCAAAGCGAAAAATGCTGCCGTCAACCACGGGCTTCTTCTGCATCACAGCCGCGTCGTTGACCAAATAGCGGGTTGGGAAGTTGTCGCAGCCATTGACTACGATGTCGTAGCCGTCCATAATCTCGAAAATATTGTGCGACGTCAGCAGCTCGTAGTGCGGGTGTATCTCAATGCCGGGGTTGATGTCGAGCAACCGATCGCGGGCGGCCTCGACCTTGGGCCGGCCGAGATCGGACTCGCCGAACAGCACTTGCCGCTGCAAGTTGCTCTTATCGACGACATCGGCATCTACTAAGCCGATCTTGCCGACGCCGGCCGCGGCCAGATACAGGGCCGTCGGGCAACCCAAGCCGCCCGCTCCCACCAGCAACACCCGGCCCTTGAGCAACTGCTGCTGCCCCTTCTCCCCAACCTCGGGCAGAATGAGATGCCGGGCGTAGCGCTGCGAATCTTCTTCGGAGAGCAGGCCGCCCTGATCGATTGCATAGCCAGCGTCCTTCCAACCTTTGATGCCGCCGATCATGGACTTGGCGTTGGTGTAGCCCATAAAGGCCAAGTCGCGTGCTGCCAAGGCCGAGCGGTTGCCCCCGGCGCAATAGAGCACAATTTCCGCGTCGCGATCCACGGTCACGTCTTCTTCGACGTTGAGCTCTAAAAAACCGCGTGGGATCAACTCGGCCCCGGGGATATAGCCGTCCATGACTTCTTCCCGCTCGCGCACATCTATGACGTGAACCGATCGACCGGCTTGGAGGGCCGCTTGGACCTCAGCCGGAGTCACTTCGGCGATTTCGGCTTTTACGCTCTCTAGTAGCTGATTAGATGTAACAGTCATACTCTCTCCTCGATTGCTAATGCACCGTCGCGCAAGCACTCGACCTGAGCAACGGTGCGGTCAATGGCAAATTCCACTTCTGCCATCGTATTAAAACGCCCCAACCCAAAGCGCAGGGAAGCCCGCGCCAAATCGTCGTTTACGCCGATGGCTTTGAGGACGTGTGAGGGCGCGCTCGTCCGCGATGAACAGGCCGCGCCCGAAGACAACGCGATTTCGCGCAATCCCAAGAGCAGTTCGGTTCCGTCCACCCCGGGAAAGCTCACATTGAGATTGCCCGGCAGGCGCTCTTCCGCATGGCCGTTGACGACCAAGGGGCCGAGCGCGCCCTCCAGCCCGGCGCACAACCGTCGCCGCATTTGCACCAATCGCGCCGCTTCCTCGGTCATCTCCTCGCGCCCCAACTGACAGGCGCGTCCCAAACCGACGATGCCCGGCACATTGAGGGTGCCGCCGCGTAGGCCGCGTTCCTGCCCGCCGCCCTCGACTTGGGCCTGCAAGCGCACGCGCGGCTTGCGCGAACGCACGTAGAGGAAACCAACGCCCTTGGGGGCGTAGAGTTTGTGGCCAGAGACCGAGAGCAGATCAATGCCGAGCGCTTCCACATCGAGTGGCACCTTGCCAACGGCTTGGGCTGCGTCGCAGTGCCACAAGACGCCGCGCTCGCGGGCTAGCCGCCCGATATCCTCTAGCGGCTGCAAGACCCCAATCTCATTGTTGGCGGCCATGAGCGAGATGAGAGCCGTCCGCGGCGTGATAGCCGCCGCGAGTTGGTCGAGATCAATCTGGCCGTAGCGGTCCACAGGTAAATAAGTCACCTCCACCCCTTGCTGCTCCAAGGTGTGGCAACACTCCAAGACGGCCTTGTGCTCAATGGCACAGGTGACGATGTGCGCTCCAAGGGGCACCATCTGCACTGCGCCTTTGATGGCCAAATTGTTGGCTTCCGTAGCTCCGGCCGTAAAGACGATCTCCTGAGCGCGCGCGCCGATTAATCCAGCAACCTCTTCCCTCGCCTTTTCGACCGCGTCGGCGGCTGCTAAACCAAAGGCGTGGGTCTTGCTGGACGCATTGCCGAAGTGCGTGCCGAAGTACGGCAACATGTCCGCCAAGACGCGCGGGTCAACCGGCGTGGTGGCCATGTTGTCCATATAGACTGGAATTTGCACGGCTCGTCGCTCAGGCGCTGAAGGACTCACCGCATCCGCAGGTGGTGCGGGCATTGGGATTTTCGATCTTAAAGCCCGCCCCCATCAACCCATCGTGGTAGTCGAGGATCACACCGTTGAGATAAAGGCTGCTCTTCATATCGATGAAGACTTTGACGCCGTCTATCTCAAAGACGTGGTCCATGTCGCCGGCACTTTCCTCGAAATCGAGCTTGTACTGGAATCCCGAACACCCTCCACCCATCACGCCCATGCGCAGCCCATGCCCCTCGTTGCCCTGTTCGCTGAGCAAGCCCTTGATCTTTTCGGCTGCCGCTTCCGTTATAGTTACCATATTTTCCCTCAAGATTCGTAAATGGCGCATTCGATGAGGTCGGGCACCTCGTCGTGCCGCCGATAGACCTCGCAGTGGTGACAATCCCGCTCTACTACCTTGACCGTACAGCAAAAACAACCACTGAGAATTTCAATGGCCCGCCGGTTCCGCTCCTTCATCAGCGAATACTGGCGAATGCGCTCGTCGATCCGCCGCTCTTGCTCGGTGAGGTGCTCGACGAGCTCGCGCGCCAAGCCGCCGCCCGACTCATTGCAGTACTTCAGGTTGAAAAACACGCGAATGTGTTCTAGCTCGAACCCCAAATCCTTGAGGCTTTGGACGATTTGCAAGCGGCGCAATTGCGCTTCCGAATACAGGCGAAACCCACCTGCGGTGCGCTCTTCTGGCTCGACGATTCCCAGTTCTTCATAGTAGCGAATCGTGCGCGGTGTGACCCCGGCCTTGGCGGCCAAATCCCCTATTTGCATGGAGAATCCTTCGCTGCGAAGTTCTGGCAAGCAATGTACTTGACGTGAACGTAAGTGTCAATGAATCGACCCCATAGAGCCTATTATTCTATATTCTATAAAAAGATATGCTAAACCTACATCTCCGAAAACCAAAGGAGATAAGAGCAATGATCGCACTCATTGCATTCTGTCTAGTCTGGCTG
>VXZF01000331.1 GCA_009845645.1 Gemmatimonadota bacterium
AACAATTCTATCGCTACGTGCTCAGCCACGACGCCGTGCATACCACGGTCATGGGGTTGCGGAGTGTCGATCTGTTTGCACGAGTTGCCGCTAGTTTGTCGGAGCGCGAGACGATTACGCCGCAAGAACGGGCTGAGCTTGAAGCGTATGGAGCGCAGCAGCGGGCGTCTGGGGCGTTGGAATAAGTATGGCTCCCCATCCACATGGTGGTGCGCGAGGGCCATGCCACAGGGCGTGTGTGGTCGGTCGTAGTTACGTCTGTACTATCTGAATCAGGTTACCGCAGGTGTCGTCAAAGACGGCCACGGTGACGTTGGCCAATTCTGTCGGATCCATCGTAAAAGCTACGCCCAGTGACTTCAGTTTCTCACACTCTGCACCGATGTCCGTAACGCCAAAGGACGCCGCTGGGATGCCTTGGTCAAATATCCCTTTCTGATATGCCTGTGATACCGGGTTGTCATTTGGTTCAAGCAGAAGCTCGGTCCCATCTGGGTCATCGGGCGAGACGACGGTAAGCCACTTGAATTCCCCCACAGGCACGTCATGCTTCTTCACAAAGCCGAGGGTCTCCGTGTAAAACCTCAGCGCTTCGTCCTGGTCACTTACGAAAACGCTGGTGAGTGTAATGCGCATATCTGGCTTCCTTTTCTTTTTTAGTGTCACTTGAGCCATCGGTTCATGACAGTCTTGATGGGTTCATCGTTGAAGGCAAGCATCCGATACTTGCCGCGCTTCTCTGATCTCACAAGCCCCGCCTTTTCTAAGACATCAATGTGCTTGGCTATTGCCTGTCGGGAGGTCAACCCCCGTCCCCTAAAGGAGGCGGCTTGTCCCTAACCTACCCCGCCGCAACGGAGTGGGCTGAAACTATAGGCGCGTTGACAAGTGCCCTTGCCCGGATGTTCCGGGCGGCGTTGTAATCAGCGTGCGCTTGATAGCCACACTGTTTACAACGAAACTTGGATTGGGAGGAGCGATTAGCCCGCTCGATATGCCCACATTGGGAGCACATCTGACTGGTATGTTTGGGATCAACCAACATCAATTTTACGCCTGCTTGCTGGGCTTTATAGGCGATGAACTGTCTGAGTTGATCGAACCCCCATCCAGCGATCCGGACACGTTGCGGCTTGCGAAACCGTATCCGCTTGCGGATACCCTTGAGGTCTTCAAGAGCGATACCGCCAGTGGTGTCTTTGGCCTTCGCAACGAGTTGCTTGGAGATACAGTGGTTGGTATTGCGCCGAAACCGCGCTTCGCGGTCTCCTATACGTTTGAGCTTCTTGCGGATGCGCTTACGGCGTCGGTGATTCTTGGCCAAGTCAGCCGCCGACTGAAGAGCTTGCTTGAGCGTTTGGCACTTGACCCGCACCCGCTCCACGTCTTGGCCCGAATGCTGTTGGCCATCCGAGTCCACAGCAAGGTTCTCGACACCCAGGTCCACACCGAGAAAATCATTAGGATCACACGGCGGTTCCGCGTCGAACTCGACAGTCGCCATCAAAAACCACTGGCCGTCTTTGCGGCGCACCAGTTCGGCAAACAGCTTGACGTTGCCAAATTGCTCCGCTTGGTAGTCTCCCATCACCATCGGGATGTCATGGCGTTGCCCATCCGCTGTCTTGATGTTGAGCATCTCCAAGCCCTTGTAACGGAACGCTCCTTTGCGGTAGGGAATCGCTGCCAACGGACGAAACAATACCCGTTTGCTCTTGTCGCGCTTGTAGTTAGCCGCTACTTGAGCAAATGTCAGGATAGCAATATCGGCAGGCAGGGCAAACTTCTCGCGGACTTCGTAGTAATATAGCTTGTGCAACGCATAACTGTTGGCCAACTGGCGCTCAAATGCGCGCTCAGCAACCCAATTACACGCCGCATTGAAGCGGCGCATTGTCTTTTCTAGCGCACCGGCTTGTTCAGCCGTAGGAAGGAGTTTGACCTGAATTATTCGCTTCATGATAGAGGATATGGCTATGAGGCAGAACCGTGTCAAGCTATATCGTCCTTCACTCAGGGAGCCTGCGGCCCCGTCGCTCCGGCCGCTCCCTTTTCCTCTGTCGCCTAGCAGTCCGGCTACAGTATTGTGGCCGCAAGACGACAGTCCCCAAGAGAGAACTTCTATGGCTAAACGAGAATTTCGGGAACGGGTCGCGCATCTACTTCAGCCCGAAGGCATGAAGACCGAGCACTACCAATACGGGATGGAGGCTGTGGACGGGCATCAGGCTTGGGCGCTTTTTTGCGCCAGCGGTGCCGGCGATCTGGCGCGGATCAGCGCGTTGCTGGACCGCGATCCCAAGTTGGTCAATGCCCAGTACTGGTACCAGTTCCCCATCCACATGGCGGTGCGCGAGGGCCATGCCGAAGTGGTCCAGCTACTATTGCAGGCCGGGGCCGATCCGGGCCAGTCGCGCTATACCTATAATTCGTGGGACAAGTTGCTAGCTATCGCCGAAGAGCGCGGCTACGAGGAATTACAGGCGCTTCTGGTGGCGGCGATGCGCGAGCGATTTGGCTACGATCCGGGTTTTGTCGCGCTGGCCGAGGCGATCAAAGGCCGTGACCGGGCGCGGGTCGAGGCGGTATTGGCCGCGCATCCCGATTTTATTCGCGCCGCCGATGCCTTGGGCAATGGGCCGCTGCATTGGGCGGCGCTGACGCGGCAAAACGAATTGGTGGATTTCTTTGTCGAACGGGGTGCCGACCTCGAAGCTCGCCGCGCCGATGGCCAGACGCCGCTGTTGGTCTCGCTCAACGGCGATTACTGGTTTCGGACGCGCGATCTGCCGGCGGAAGCGCCCCGAGATCCGTGGATTGTCACTCGCCACTTGCTCGTTTGTGGTGCGGAGTACGCTCTCAGCATTGCCTGTGCGGCTGGCGATGAAGATCGCGTCGATGAAGTGCTGGCGGCCGATCCGGCTCAGGCCTGCACTCTCGATGACGGACGGCGCAGCCCGCTGTCCTATGCCGCTCGCAACGGCCATACCCGGATCGTCGAAAGACTGCTGGACTTGGGCGCCGATCCCAATCAGCCCGAAGAAAACGCGTCGCGCGGCAAGGCGCTCTTTGAGGCTTGCGCGGGCAACCATTTGGAGACGGCGAAACTGCTGCTCGAACGCGGTGCTGATCCCAACGCCGGGGTGGACTCTTCGGGCTCTTGCTTGACTATCGTCGAGTTCAAGCACGGCAAGAAAGGCCAACAAATGCAGGCTCTGTTGCGCGAACACGGTGCCGTGATGCCGCCTTATGCCATGGATGACGCGGCTCTGGAAAGGGCGATGCGCGAGGGGGATGCTGTCACTTTGCACTCACAATTTCTGCACGAGTTGATGGGGCGGGACAATCCCGCGCTCATTGGCGTCTTTTTGGAAATTACGTCGGATGTAGGCGACCTGTTCCAACTGACTGACATCTGGGGCGGTAATTATCCTTCAGACCCCGATACGATCCGCACCTTGGCTGACCACGGCCTCGACCTGCATCGCGCCAATTGGATCGGTCGCACCTTTCTGCACGGCTGTGCGGAAAAGGGCGATGTTGCGGCGGCTCGCGTCTTTTTGGAGTTGGGGGCCGATATTGAGGCGGTCGAATTGGAATACGGGGGCACGCCTTTGGCCGCTGCGGCGCGCAAGGGGCAGACGGAGATGGTGCGTTTTCTATTGGAACAAGGTGCCGCGCCAGCCGTGCCATCCGAATCGCCTTGGGCGCAGCCGCTTTATTGGGCGGAGAAGGAAGGGCACGGGGAAGTGGCGGCGTTGCTCAAAGAGTGGTCCGATAGGAAAGGTGCTGGCGGCGGTTAAAGCGTAGTGGTATTCTCCCTTTACTTTTTGCTTGAGAAAACCGAAACCGTTACTATCGCTGCCATCTTGCCACGTGGAGAAGCCTACCGATGACTAGTGTCCCTCAGATCGTCGTCTTGGCCGGCGAGGAATATGCTATCGTCCCTCGCGCCGAATACGATGCACTGCGCACTGCCGTTGACGAAGACGCAATGGATGCCGCCATCATCCAGCGCGTTCTCGATGACCCCGACCAGGAACTCGTGCCTCTCGAACTC
>VXZF01000305.1 GCA_009845645.1 Gemmatimonadota bacterium
CCCATCAGCGATTCGGCCTGGACGCCGTGGTTATAGCGCAAAATTACCGAGCGCCGCTGGTGTTTGGCCGTCCACGGCACAGCCCCGTGCATCAGCGTCTCGACAAAAAGTACCGCGTCACCCGCTTTGGCCGGGATCTGCGCGATGCGATCTTGGTGCGCCTCGTACAGCCGGATCTCATCCGGGCAGGGATAATTGGCCTTGTGGCTGCCGGGCAAGCAGGCGAACCCTCCATCCTCCGGCCCCACATCCGCCAACTGCACGGCGATGTTGGTCATCCCGCAAAACATCCGGCCATTGCGGTAGAGAAAACCCCGCGAGCGGTCGAGCGGCTCGCCGCCCTCGTGGAACCAAAAGCCTTCGGCCCCCTCGTCCATGGTGATGATCCCCAAGCCCTCCAAGCGAAAACCCGGTCCCAGCAATTCTTCCAAATAAGGCTTGAACCGCGCATGGGCAATCATCGCCCGATACGGATCGCAATGCGGTTTGTCCCACGTCAGCATCCCGCCTAAATCGCCGCGTCCCTGCGTGCCCTTGAGCGTCGCCGACTCGTGGGCCAAGTCATTGGGGCGGATGCCAATTTGATCGGCGTGGTGGTCAATCGCCGCATTGGCCGCTGCCACTTCCTCAGGCGAGAGCGCGCCCTCGATCACTAGATAGCCGTGTACTTCAAAGAGATACTTTTCCGTTGCGTCCATCGTCAACCTCAGTCTCCAGTTAAGCGGGCAGGACCTCGCGCAAGACCCGCAGGTAATTCCCGCCGCAGATCTTGCTCGTCTCCTCCTCGGTGAATCCCACATCCAACAAGCCCTCTACCACCCAAGGCAATACCGCACTGTTGAAGTGGGTGCCGATCCCCACGCCTTCTACACCCATCACGTCAACAGCGTAGCGCACCTGCACCAAGGTCTGCTCCAACTGTTCGGACGCGACCGCCTGATAGGGTACATCCCCCGGCGGCCGGGTGATCGGCGGCGGGATTCCCAATACGCCGCCGCGCTTGACCAACGCCCGCATAACCTCGTCGGGTGCCGCCCTAGGCTCATCGACCAACGCTCGCGGATGCGAGTGCGAGTCAACCACCGGCTTTGTCGATACTTCGATAATATCGAGAGCGCAGGGGTCATTACTATGAGCTAGGTCGATAAGGATCCCAGCCGCGTTCATCTCCGCAATCATCCGCACTCCCAACTCCGTCATCCGCCCACCCGAACGGGTCTCATTGGAGGCGTCCCAACCCAACTCGCGGGTCGCTTGGCCCAAGGTGATCATCCGCAGCCCGAGGCGGGCAAACATCCGCAGGATGCCGGGGCCGTCGCCGAACCAATCGCTGCGATTGGCCCCCATCAATACCGCGACCTTGCCCGCCTCCCGCGCAGCATCCAAATCCCGGGCCGTCCGCACCAGCAACACCTGCTCGGGATAGGCTTCGACGTTTAGCAAAAACCGGTCGAGTACCCCCAGCACCAGTTGAGTCGGATTCTTGATCGCCAGACTCAGAAACATATCCTCGCTGCCGCGGCCCGGGCGCCATTCCGACTCCTGCCGCCACAGCGGTTTGTAGTTCTCATCGTAGTAGGCCGCTCCCCCCTTGCACATCACCACCTCCACCCCCTATTCGGCAAACTTGGGGAAGTCGCCGCGACAAGTACTCGCGTCTTTTTTCCCTAGGTCAATATCGTCGATCACAAAACGGGGATGGGTCAGGTTCAACCCCAGCATATCGCATACTGGATGCGGCCAAATGCGGCCAGAGGGCAATCTCATCGTCATCTCATTCACCGAGAGCTTGGTCGAAATCCCGGCGGCAATCGGCCAAAACCTGAGCCAAGGCAAAATCGCCGCCATAAGCCAGCATCTGCGCCCCTTGTGCGCGGTATTTGGCCAGCAATTCGGGCGTGCCAGCAGGTATCCCCCAGGCTTTGCCGTGTTTTTTCGCCGCCGCCGCGACTTTGGCAATGGCCTGATCGAGATCGACATTCCTCCCGTCCAAACCAAGCCGCAACCCCAAATCCGCCGGGCCGACGAAGAGTCCATCCACCCCCTCGACCGCGGCGATTTTCTCGACATTGGCCAGTGCTTGCGGAGTTTCAATCTGCAAGACGACGAAGGTCTCGCGATTGGCGTCGTCGATATAAGTACTGCCCTCATGCCACACGTCGAGACCAAAATCGCCGTCCAAACCCGCCCCGTCCAAACCGCGATTGCCTAACGGTGGATACTTCACCGCCGCAACGATTTGGCGCGCCAAGTCCGCATCGGAAACCAGCGGCATCATCAGACCAGTCGCCCCGTCTTCGAGATAGCGATAGAGGCGAGTGCGCTCAAGCGTCGGGGCCCGCAACATACAATCGATATCGCAGGCGCGACACAAGGCCAACAGGCCCTGGACCTCGCGCTGATCCATCGCCCGATGTTCCAAGTCGAGCCAGATGCCGTCATAGCCGTTGTGAGCGGCATAGCGCACGAAGAACGGCAGATAATGCCCTAGGCCACAAATGCGGGCACACCGCCCCGTGCGCACTTTGTCCAAAACTTTGCTCTTTCTCATATTCCCCGCTTTGCTAAAGGGTTGCGTTACGCCAATAGTATACTACCGCAAATACGCCTGCTCCACCTTCGCAAACGCCTCCGCAATATCTGCCACCTCCCGCGCGGCAAAATTCTCGTGAATCGACATAATGAAGTGGCTCTCAACCGAGGCGACGGCGTTGGGACAGGGAAACTCTGCATTGCGGTCTCCCCCATACGCCGGCAATCCCCACGGATAGTCGCTGCCGGGGAAGACCTGCCGCTCCTTAAACCAAGTTGCCTCGGAAGGGATATAGCGATACGTAGCTGTCACCGGAATGCCTTCGGCGGCCACGGCCCGAGCAAAGCCGTCTTTGTCCACCCGCAGCTTGTCAGCATCCACGTAGAAGCGCATAAACCAGTACACCCCCTCCGACTCGGCCACCTGCCATCCCAACCGCACCGCCTTGCGCTCGGCAATGGCCTCTTCGATCTGCGCCGCTACCCGACGCCGCTTGGCGATCATCGCATCGAGTTTCTCTAGCTGCACCCGCCCAATAGCGGCCGACAGGTCGTTGCCGTTGAGATTGAGCCCAGCGCGCAGGTTGGAGGTCGCCTCCGTATTAAAGGGCTTGCCCCGGTCGGCAAAGCGCTTGGCCTCCCAGCAGAGTTCTTCGTCGCGGGTAAAGACCACTCCCCCCTGCGGCCCCGTCGCGTGGTGCTTGCCGCTCATGGTCGAAAAAGCCGCCGCCGTGCCCAGCGATCCCGCTAGCTGCCCCTTGTAGCGCGCCCCGTGGGCTTGGGCGCAATCCTCGATGACCGGTATGCCGCGCTCCTCGGCCAGCGCCAAAATCGGCGTCATATCCGCTGGTTCGCCGGCAATGTGGGCCACGACAAGAGCGCGGGTGTGGGGCGTCAGCACCGCCTCAATCTGCTCCGCACCGGCGTTGAACGACCCCGTCGCAGCATCAGCGACCACTGGCACTTGGCACAACAGCGCTGCAGGCATCGCCCCACCCGGATCCGTAATCGGCGGGATCACGACCTCGCCAGCCGCTTCTAGCTTTAGGGCTCCCAATGCCGCGTAGAGCGCTGAAGTACCCGAGTTGACCAAGTCGGCGTACCCACCCCCCATAAACGCGGCGAACTCCTGCTCATAAGCCAATTCCTCTGGACCGCTATAGCCGATTGCATTGCCGCTTTCCTCCGCTTCAGAGAACAGCCGCAGCGCGACTTCGTGCTCTTCAGCCCCGAACAGATGCCGTTTGGGAAATGGAGTCTCGCGGACCTTGGGGCCCCCGTCTATTGCTAACATTGCAAATTTCCTTTCTCGATGATGGGCCACTGGCGCTAGTCAGAGACACACCGGTAATTTAGCAAAATCACACTCCGCCTATACGCCTATAACTAACACCACTACTGATTTGCACAAAAGACACGATCCCTACTCCAGCCTGCGCGTCCCGCTCTTCCGGCGTTATCTCATCGCTTCCTCGCTGGTGCGGATGGGTACGGCCGCCCAAGGTTTGGCCATCGCTTGGGAGG
>VXZF01000718.1 GCA_009845645.1 Gemmatimonadota bacterium
GAATGGGCTGTATAGCCTCGTATGGGACGGACGCGACGAAGGGGGAACTTTAGTGCCCCCGGGTCTTTACCTCTCCCGTATCGAGGTAGATGACGACGCGGGAGATGACAACTCGGCTGCTCGCCTAGTTGGGGTGGCGTATTAACGTTCGCGATGCGTCGGTGGTTGCACGACAGCCGACGGAAACTTTAAGGTGGACCAAGCCGATTTCTCGCCCCCACTGCTCCGTTACTCGTATAGCTCCACTGCGGTCTCGCCTCGGGCAAAGCGCTGCGCTGTCTGCACTGCCGACTGACTGCCCGTATTGCGCCGCACATCCGTAGCCCAACGGGCTAGCCCCACCAGCAACTGTCCTCGCGCCGGATGACCGGCGCAACGGCTCCACTCCTCGCTGACCGTGCGCAAGCCGTTCAGTATATGCCAGCCATTGTCGTCCTTGAGGATGGTTTGGCCCAATTCGCGCAGCAGATAGTCTCCGTCAAAGCCTCGGTGCAAGTACTCGCGCACCAAGCGGCCCACCTCGCGGATCTGGATAGTCTCAATCGCCTCGATCACCTCGGCTAGGGCTTCGTCTTGGCCAGTGGACGCCTCTTCTGGGGCTGGGTGCGCCCGCAGGGGCCGGGGTGTGATGTTGAGCCAGCGGTTTTCGAAGAATTGCCAAGCCGCGTGGTACAGGGCTCGGGCCGCCACTTGATCGCCAGCGAAGCGCCGGGCCGTGCGCACGGACGCGGCTAGGACCATTTCGTGGTTCAAATCGAACCAGCCGGGGCTCATATTCACCGGCGTGCGGGCCATGCGGTCGGCCGCCAGCAGCACCATGGTGGAGACCACCTGCTCGATATCGGCTCCCGCTTCTAGCACCCGGGTCACTGCGGCAAAGGTCTCTTCTATATCGCCGCTGACCAAGCCGGCGGCCAGTAGATCCGAGTCGAAATTCCCTGAACCGGATGCGTACTGGGCGATCACCGGCTCCACCTCGGCGAACAAGTCTATGGCCTCCCGACGGGCCTCTTGTGGGGCCGGCCGATTGCGGCCCAGCATTTTGGCGGCCAGATTGCACACCAAGAGTTGGGAGCGGTCCCAGCCGAATTCCTCCAGCAACTCGGCTAGATAGCCCAAGTGGATCAGAGTTTCGGTCATGCCCAGCAGATAAGGCTCGACCGCGCACTCGTACAACAGCGGCACAATGCGGTCGTCGCAGTCGCCCAAATGCCGAGCGGTCACTAGGCATTTCTCAATGCCTTCCCAGGTCTTGTCGGCGCTGAAGACGCGGATCCAGCGAGCTAGTTTGTCCCAGTTTACTGGCTGCGGCAGTGGGTGGACTTGGGGACGGTCCCCGGCCCGTCCAGCGGCCCCCGAGGCCGCCATCATAAGCGGGATAAGTCGGTCGGCCGGCTCGTACAGGCGGGCCACCTTCACGCCATTGACCAGCAGGGCTACATCGCGGCCTCCGTCTGGGCCCCGTTCGGTGGCGATAAAGCGGCCCATGTGCTCCACCAGCAGGTACAGCGTCTCATCCTCGGAGACCCCCCGGGCCAGCAGAATGGCGATGGCTTTGGATAAGGTCCAGTTGTCGCCGCTGAGCAATCCTTCCTTCAGGAGCAGGAAGTGGGCGTCGCCGCGCTTGGAGTTGCCCCCGGCCACATCGATGAATACCTGACCATCGCGCTCTTCCACCGGATAGGTGTCCAGATCGTCGCAGCCGCCGGTGAAGCAGCCGCCACCCCGCATGTCGTAGCTCCAGCCGTGCCAGTCGCAGGTAAGCACGCCATTGCGGACCCGGCCCCGAGTGAGGGGATACCCCATGTGCGGACATTGGTTGTCCGTGGCATACAAGGTTCCTTGGTGGCGAAAGAGAGCCACGCTGCGGCCTTCGATCCGCACTGCCTTGGGCCGGCCCTCTTCTACCTCGTCGGCGCGGGCTACTGGTACAAAAGTACTCGCTTGTTCGGACATGGTTTTCTCCTTAGTCCTCGAAGATATCTACGGCTGTGTGGCCTTGGGCAAAGCGCAGAGCCGCGCGCGCAGCCGAGCCACTGTCTTTGTTGGTGCGCACATCTGTGGCAAAGCGGGCTAGCCCCACCAAGATCTGTAGCCGAGCTGGGTGGTCGCTTGTGGCAAAACGCTCCCACTCCGCGAAAACAGTCCCAAGCGTGGGGAGTAGCTGATGGGCTGTGTCGTCCCACAGGATGGCTCGGCCCATCGCCTCTATCAGGGGTTCTCCTGGGTGACCGGCTAGTCCGTAGGCCAAGACGCGGGGGCCTACCTCTTGGACATTGAGCGTCTGGATGGCCTCTACAATGGACGCCGGATCCTCGGCGGTCGCCGAGGTAGCCAGAGGCTCGCTCAGGGGGCGGTAGGGAATGTTGAGCCAGCGGTCGTCGAAGAACTGCCATGCGGCGTGGACTAGCCCTCGGGCTGCGGCCGCAGGACCTCCGTAATGCCGCACTGTGCGCAGGGCCGCGGCCAAGTTGAACTCCCGGGTGAGGCAGGGCCAGCCCGCCTCCACGTTTACCGGCACTCGGGCCATGCGGTCGGCCGCTAGCAACAGGCAGGTGTCGATGAGGCGGTCGATACTGACTCCGGCCTCTAGCTGTTGGGTCAAGGCTCCAAAAGCGGTTTCCAAGTCGGCGCTCACTAGGGCCTTGGCCAAGCCGTCTTCGTCGTAGGGGACCCCTAAGTCGCCGACTTGAGCCTGGGCTAAGACCGGCTCCATATCGCCCATGAAGGCAATGGCGTCTCTGCGGAAGCGCTCGGGCTCGCCGCGACCTCGACCCACTAGCTTGGCCCCTAAGTTGAAAACCAACTCCCCGGCCCGATCCCAGCCGAATTCTTCCTGCACCCGAGCCAAGTGGTCCAACCAGATGATGTGGTCGGCAAAGCCGAGAAAATGGGGGGTCGTCGCACAGTCGAAGAGCAGGGGGAGAATGTTCTCTTGATAGCTCGCGTGGCCAGCGGTGAACAGACAGCGCTCAATGCGCCCTGCTTGGCCGTCGCGGGAAAAAGCGCGAACCCAACGATCAATGGAGGCCCAATCGACTGGATCGGGCAGGGGAACCACATCCAAGCGCTCGGCTGCGTCCCCGGCCGCGGCTCCGGCCGCCGTAGTCAGGGCGATCAGGCGATCCTCGCCCTCGTAGCGCCGCGCCACTTGGAGGCCGGACAGCAAGAGTACCACGTCTTGGCCTCCCTCGGCCCCGTGGGAACTGGCGATGTGGCGGCCTAGGTGGCGCACGACCAACTCTACGATGTCGTCTTGGGGCACGTCGCCGCGCAACAGTAGGGCGATGGCCTTGGATTGGGTCCAGCGGTCGCAACTCAACAGGCCCTCCCACAAGAGGTTCAGGTGTTCCTCGCGCCGCCGGTAGCTCGGCTCGGGCACTTCGACCCAGATATCGGGCCCGCGCACTTCCACGGCAAAGGTCTGCAAATCGTCGCACTCGCGGTTGAAACAACCGCCGCCTTGCAAGTCGAAGCTGCGGCCGTGCCAGTCACAGGTTAGCACCCCGTGCCGCACCACTCCGCGGATCAGCGGATATCCCATGTGGGGACATTGGTTGTCGGTCGCGTATATTTTGTCTCCCTCGTTGAACAAAGCAATGCTGCGCTCGCGGCCCAATCGCACCGCTCGGGCTTGGCCCGGTGGCACGGATTCGAGCGGGGCGGCGTTTACCCATTGCGCTTTTTGTGCGGACATGGCATCTCCTGTATAGGGCTGATTGGGGATAGGCGTTTGCTTTAGTTCGGTTCTTTCGCTGAACAAAATAATACTGAACAAATGTTTAGTTGTCAAGAAGTAAAACGCAAAGAAAACAGTTTGTATATAGCCGTTGCTGAGACAACGCCTATTCGCCCACTCCGGCCTTGATACAGCAAAGATTCCCGATTTAATTGGAATGTGCCTACGAGAACGGGATGAATGAACGTCTTGTCGAATTACTACGAACATGGGCCGCTGGTTCTGTTGCAGCGTCCGATAGCCCTCATCAGCTTCTTAGGCGTTGACCAACACGGCTTGGGCCGCGACTTGGCCGCCTTGAGCGGCCTGCCCC
>VXZF01000578.1 GCA_009845645.1 Gemmatimonadota bacterium
AAGGCTCTAATGGTAGAATCGGAAAGCTAGACTCTCAGCCGCCTAGATGAGTTGCGAAATGCCGCGTCTCACTCGGTAGCTAAAGCACTAAGGACCGCCATGAACTCACTATTTCGCCTCCAAGCCCCCTCCGCAGCCGACTTGGACTCCTTCCACCAAGACGGCTACATCTTCTACCCAGACGTACTCAAAGACGAGGCGAGGCATAGCCTGACTAATGAAATCCTCGGCCTCGACTCGGTGCGCCACTACCTCGACGCCCTAGACGAGAAATCCGCCGAGCCCCAGTCCTACTTCGTCCGCCCCTGGAACGACCGCGGCCCGTGCGGTGACCGCCTCATCGACGATCCCTTCGTCATCGCACTGCTGCAAGCCACCATTGGCCCAGATTACCACTTCTGCCACTCCGCCCTCAACCTCGCCCCGCGCGGCATAGGCCCCATTCCCTTTCACCAAGACCACCACCACTGGAAGCACGAAAACCCCGTCAACCTCGCCGAGCGCGACAAGTACTACGTCCAAATTCTCTACTATCCCAATGGCTTCACACTCGGCGACCGCAACCTCAAGGTCATTCCCGGCAGCCACCTCGTCGCCCCAACCGCAGAGGCCACGCCTGAGCGCATGCTGGCCGGGGCATACGACGCAGAGGCTGGGCGCGAACTAAAAGAGGTTCGGCTCGCAGTGCCTCCAGGCAGCATGGTCTATATCAACGCCCGAATTTTCCACGCCGTCGAAGCCAAACCCGCGGACTCCCCCCAGCCCTATCGCATCTTCAACATCGACATCTTTAAAGAAGCCGGGCCGCCGCATCGCTATACGCAGGAGATTCCGCCAGAGTGGATTGAGCGCGCCAGTCCCCAACGCAAAAAACTCTTTCTCCGCGAGCCTTATACGGAGGGATGCTGGGCGACCTGAGCGTTTTCGGCTAGGCATGGCAGCACTCGACTCAAGACACTACAATACCACCGTCCACTGTCTGCGGCAGATAGCAGCAAGTGCCGTTTTCACCATAGGAGTTTGGCCATGAGAGTAGCCGCCATCGCCACCATCTACTATCCCAAGTCCCATGCCGACGTCATTGCCACCAAGTTTATGAAGGGCATGTCCACGGACGAGGGCTTGATGCCCCCGGAAGTGGACCTAGTATCCCTGTACATCGACCATGTACTGGAAAACGATATTGGCGTGGGCTTGGCCCAAGAGTACGGGGTCCCCATCTATCCCAGCATCCGCCGCACCCTGCACGCTGGAGCCGACCGACTCAACGTAGATGCGGTGCTGCTCATCGGCGAGCATGGCGACTACCCTTGGAACGAGCGGGGCCGTCACATGTACCCGCGCCGATATTTCTTTGAGCAAATCGCCGGCGTCTTTGCCGAGAGCGGTCGCTCTGTGCCCGTGTTTTCAGATAAGCATTTAGCGTATGACTTCAGAGACGCTCAGTGGATGTGGGATCGGGCAGAAGAATTGACCATCCCGCTGATGGCCGGGTCGTCGCTGCCCTTGGCTTGGCGCTCGCCTTGGCTGGAGCATCCCAAGGAGACGCCCATTGAGGAAGCGCTATCCATCGGCTACGGCGGCATCGAGGCGTACGGGTACCACGCCTTGGAGACGTTGCAATGTATGGTCGAGCGACGCAGTGGCGGCGAACGGGGAGTGGCGTGGGTACAGTGTCTCGAAAGGGACGACGTGTGGCGCGCCCGCGACGAGGGGCTGTGGTCTGGAGAACTGGCCGAGGCCGCTTGCGCTGCCATTGCGAAAAAGCCGGATGGGCCTATGGAGGAACATGCCAAAGAGCCAGCTGTTTTCCTCATGGAACACCGCGACGGCTTGCGCACGGCGACGTTGATGCTCAACGGCTATGTCAGCGACTTCGCCTATGCCGCGCGGACAGGAGGGCAGGTACAGGCCACGGAGTTCTACTTGCAGAACGAGGGGCCGTTTGCCCATTTCGGCTATCTGTGCCGCAACATCCAGCAGTTTTTCAAAACGGGTCAGGCCCCGTACCCGCCCGAGCGCACTTTGCTGACGACTGGCGTTATCGACGCGGCGATGATTTCGCGCCACGAAGGGTACCGCCGCGTCGAGACGCCTTACCTAGATATCGCGTACCAGTCCTACGACCAGATGCCGCAGCGGCCACAGGGGCCGCGGCCCAGCGGGGCCTGCATCGATCCGCAGTCTCCCGACATTCTGTAGGACTTAGTGTGCGCCGCGCCGGAAGAAGGCGTCGAGAGAATAGCGTCCCCCGCCCGTTAGAAACAACGTGGCAAAGGGGAAAAAGTACAATACAGCTAATTCCTTTTTCGCCCACGGATCGTCCCCGTGTATGATAAGCGCGGCCACTGCCATGGTGACCATGAGCGGCACGGCAGCCCAGCGGGTGGCAAATCCCAAAATCACCGCTAGGGCGCAAAACGCTTCAGCACCAGTGGCCAAGGCCATGCTCAGCGACGATCCGATGCCCAATGGGTCGGGAAACGAGGAGGAACGCTCCACAAAGCTGGTCAATTTACCCCAGCCGTGACCGAGCAACATCATAGCGCCGACGGACGCCCTCAACAGCAGCAGCCCCAGTGAATAACCAATGCCAGCCGAGGGGGCCGGGCCGAACAACAGTCTTCTTAGAATCATATTCTCTCCTTGGGTCAGTCGGCTTCAGTCTTTCAATTCGACAATAATATTGCGCCACGGCTCTTCGCCGACGTTAAACGCCTCGTGTACCGCCTCCCCTTCGACCTCGCTGAACCGCACGTCCCCATCCTTCATATCGCTAGCCTCCCTGCGGTTTCCCTCTGCATCGGCCGCCTGCAACCGGCCATCGCCAATAACTACGTATAGGTAGTCGTGCTCGTGCCGATGCAGGCCCGTGCTCTCGCCCGGTGCCAACCGCAGATCCCAAACCCGCACCCGCTCATTCTCAAAGAGCAACTGCGTTCCCACCTCTGGCGAAATGGTTTTGTTTGCTTCCATAGTCCTTCTCCTTTTGCGCCCAAGATATATTTAGAGTTACCTGCTCACAACCCCACGTCTTGGAATAGGCTGTCCACAATGAGAATGGTTATTTCAGCAATTGTTGCGCTCTTCTTTTTTTTAGGTGCCGCCAGCCGCAACATCGCACCCGACGCCGTGACCCGGGCTACGACCTGGAATTCCCACGAGGGCGACCCCGATGTTTTGGGAGACGGCAAGGTTCCCCAAGATGCCGATGCCCTGCCCTTTATCTGGAAGACCAAGGGGATTTTGGTATTTGCCTGGGAGGAACCGCTGCAACTGGAGAAATTGCGGATCTACGTCGGTGCCATCGGCAACAACTACCAAGTCCGCGCCTATCTAGGCGGGCGCTTAGACGAGACCGGCACCCTGCGCGAACCCGAAGGAGTGCAAACCGCCCTGATCGAAGAGAATGCGCGGGCCGTGAACCAGTGGGTCGAGATTTATTTTCCTCCCGACACTACGGCCGACAACCTTGAACTATGGACGCTGGGCCCTACCGTCTTCTACGAGGTAGAGATCTACGTGCGCAGTCCGGACGCTACCGCAGTCGAGAAGTTAAGTTGGGGAAAAATCAAGACCGGCCAAGGATCACTTTCAGTTCTGCGCCAAATACCGTAACTATATAGCAACTCTGAATAACTTGAACGATTCGAGATACGGATCGTCTTGTTTCTACTATTCTGCGTCCATCTGCGTCCATCTGCGGATTAATACGGGAGAGTTGTCATGCCCCAAATGACAAAACGCAAATTTGCAAATTTAGCCCTGCTCCTGCTGATCGCCGCTCTGATCGGCTGGGACATCTACGCCCACCAAGCGCAGACCTTTTTCGTTGGGACGGCAGGATCGGTGCAGCAAGCCCAAGAGCCCTTGCAGGTAGAAGGCCTGCCCCTCCTGCGTCCCGGCACTCTCACCTTGGGCGAAGGCCATCCGACCGTGGCGGTTGCCACGTCAAGCGATTCGGAGCTGGACGCACCAGCAGCCCTAAACGCCTCCTTGAGCTTCGCGCAAGTAGATGCCATCGTCCGCCGCGCCCTAGACCTAGA
>VXZF01000713.1:0-2066 GCA_009845645.1 Gemmatimonadota bacterium
TCCAGTGCCTTGGCCCCTTGTGCGGCCTTGCTTTGGTGCCTTGTGCATCCGCGCAACATCTATCGCCGTCGCCGCCAGAGCCAAGCCGTCCGCTGCGCATCCGTCGCGCAGGACGGCGTCTATTCGGGCAGCATTCTCTACCAGTACTTTGCTCGCCGCGTCCAGCGCGCCTCCGCGCTCGTGCCCGAGCCATGAGCCGCGTCGTCCTCGGCTGCGAACGCCTGCTTGCAGACTCCGACCTGATCCGTGGTCAGCGCGTCGGCCTGATTACTAATCACTCAGGCGTTGATGCGCGTCTGCAATCCACAGCCGACCGACTACACCAATCCGATTTCTGTACGCTCGTCGCCTTGTACGGGCCGGAGCACGGAATTCGCGGTGCCGCGCAGGACGGCGAGCACATCGCCCATTCTACCGATGAGCGCACTGGCGTGCCAACCTACAGTCTTTACGGCCAAGTGCGCGCGCCAGATGCCGCCATGCTCGCCGACGTCGAGTTGATGCTCTTTGACATTCAAGACGTCGGCGCGCGCTTTTACACCTATCTCTACACCATGAGCCTGAGCATGGTCGCCTGCGCTCAAGCGGGCATTCCCTTTCTCGTCCTCGACCGTCCTAACCCCATTGGCGGCCAAGCCATCGCTGGGAACTGTCTCGACCCAGCGTTTGCCTCTTTCGTCGGTCAGTACCCAATTCCAGTGCGCTATGGCCTGAGCATCGGCGAACTCGCTCGGCTCTTCAACGAGGAATACGGAATCGGCGCGGATCTGCACGTCGTCGCCATGGAGGGCTGGCAACGTTCCTTTTACTGGGAGGACACCGGCCTGCCGTGGGTCCCGCCGTCGCCCAACATGCCTAGCCCGGAGACGGCGGTGATCTATCCGGGAACCTGCTCCTTTGAGGGGACCAATGTGTCTGAGGGACGGGGGACGGCCAAGCCTTTTGAGCAGTTCGGCGCGCCGTTTATCGACGGGGCGCGCCTAGCGGATGCGCTCAATAGCCGCGCGCTGCCTGGGGTGGACTTCCGCCCGGTGTTTTTTCAGCCGACGGCCAGCAAGTACGCGGGCGAGACGTGCGAGGGGGTTCAAGTCCACGTCCTCGACCGCGCAGCTTTTGAGCCGGTCGGCGTTGGCTTTGAGGCGCTCGCGGCCGTACGGCGGCTCTATCCGCGCGAATTCGCTTGGCGCGTGCCGGCCGGCGGCATCCACAACTTCGATCGCCTCGCCGGCACCGACCAGATCCGCCGCGCACTCGACGTGGGAGCAGAAGTTTCCGAGTTGCAGGCCGCTTGGGCCGAGGCGTGCCAAGCCTTTGACGCTATTCGCCGCCGCTACTTGGTGTATCCTTAGGTTGTCTCGCCGTTCGATCTTTGTTATCGTTCACAGCGGCACTCGCTACACCTGATACCTGTCATGCCTGCACCGCTCCAAATCGGCACCCTGTTGGTCGCCACTCCCACGCTCGAATCGCTCGCCTTCGACCGCGCGGTCGTGCTCATTACCCACTATAGTGAAACAGACATCACGATGGGCTTGGTGCTCAACCAGCCCCTCGGCAAGCGAATCCGGCGCTATGCGACTGATTCCCTGCAACAACTCACAGGCGGCGAAGACGCGTGTGCAGAGTTGGGGCGAATATTCTATCAGGGGGGGCCAGTGCATCAGCGCTATCTTTTCTTTTTGCACCGACTCGACGGCTTAGTCGAAGGGGGGACGAAAGTCCTCGACGGCCTCTATTTGGGTGGCAACCTCGATACCAAGTACGCTGAAGCTGATATCCTCCGACCCGACGCGCCGCGGCTGCGGTTCTACTTGGGCTATGCTGGCTGGGAGCCAGGCCAACTCGAATCCGAGATTAGTGCCGGCACTTGGTTTTTGGCCCCAGGTCAACCCGAGATAGTCCTCGCGTCCACGCCCGAAACCATGTGGCAAACCGTGATGTATTCCTTGGGGGGCAAATATCGCCCCATCTCCGTGTTCCCCAAAGACCCGTCCGTCAACTGATCAACACACCATGCCCCGCTTGGCGCGGATGCCGTGCGCGGGCGGGTCGTCGCCGATCCAGCG
>VXZF01000713.1:2166-4028 GCA_009845645.1 Gemmatimonadota bacterium
TTCGTTCTTGTGCGACCCCTCTAACACCATCAGCCCCCCCATCTCGTAGGGCACGTCGCTGAAGGGCGTCCACGACGTGTAGAGCGCCTTGGTCCCTCGGCCCATATAGACAATGTCGCAATGCGGAGTCGTCGCCGTGTGCGTGCCCGGCTGTTTAGCGCGAAACCAAGTGTAGTCGTAATGCCTAACCGGGCCGCCTAAGAAGAATTCGTAAAAGTCCATCATCGGGCCGTCGTGGAGAACCTTGTCCAGCGGTGGGTTGTTGCGCGCTAAAACTGGCATAAAAGGGCCTGTGGCCGCCGGATTGATCTTCTTGCCGGTGGCCACTACGCCCTCCATCGGCGGCCGCGTCGGGTCTAGCACCCCAGCCTTGAAGAGGCGATCGCACAATTCGGCCCGCGCTGCCAACACCTCGCGCCGATCCAAATACCCCGGCAAAAACAAATATCCGTCTTCTTCCATCTGCTCCCAGAGCGCGTCTCGATCATTAATTACATCATCCGAGCGGCGGAGCTCGCCCACCTGATCCATGGCGATCGGCTTGCCGCTATACGTGAGTTGAGGTATAGTTGCCGTAGTCATAGGCCATCCTTTCTAGAGCTAAAATTACGCTGCTGGTCCCCCTAAGCAAACACTCGTTGACTAAAAGGGCGAAATAACGTCCCCTCTTTGTTCGCATGGACGGTGCAACATCTTGATTGACCTAACGTGCCTTAATTATTACATTTAGGCCCATCCCCAATAACCCCTATTAGCTTTTTGAGCGAGAGAAATAATGTACATTCGTTCGCTATGCGTTGCCGTATGTTTATTCTGCGTACCGTTGCAAGCTGTCGACTTCGACCCCGGCTCGAAACCGCCGTATGCCGCTGCCCTCTTGCTCGAAGCCGAAAGCGGCACCGTGCTCTTTGCCCACCACCCAGACAGACAGCGCTCGCCGGCCAGCACCCAAAAGCTGGTGCTCGAACTCGTGGTTTTGGAATTGGCCAAAGCCGGCAAAATCTCGCTAGAAGACTCGGTCTTAGTCTCCCGTCGCGCCGCACGCACCGGCGGCTCTCAGGTCTTCTTGAAGCGGGGTGAGGTCTTTACGCTAAGGGAACTGATGGAGGCTGCGGCCATTTCCTCGGCTAACGATGCTTGCGTTGCCATTGCCGAGCACATCAGCGGCTCGACCACCCGCTTTGTCAAACTGATGAACGAGCGCGCCCAAAGCCTCGGGATGCATAAAACGCGTGTTGTCAATGTCCACGGCCTCGACAACACTCCACGCGGTAAGGGCAACCTAAGCACGGCCCACGACCTCTCCAAAGTCGCCCGCGAACTCATATTGGGCCACCCGGAGGCCTTGGAGTGGTCATCTACCCGCCGCAAACCCTTCCGCAACGGCAAGTTCACGCTTCGCGCCACCAACAAGCTGCTGGGACGATTCCAGGGACTTGACGGGCTAAAAACCGGCTATACGCGGCGCGCTGGCTCCTGCCTCGTTTCCACGGCCACGCGCCACGACATGCGCCTAATCTCAGTGATCTTGGGAGCCCCCTCCGTGAGCGCCCGCAACCGAGAGACTCGCCGCCTGCTAACCTGGGGCTTTAATAACTTCTCGCGCGTGCCCATCGTCGAAACCGGCGAACTAATGGGCAAGATCGTGCTCAACTGGGGAATAGAGCCAGAGGTGCGCGTCCTGGCTCAAGACACCGTAGTCGCCGTGCTCACCTCCGACCAGAAGGACCAGATCGTCCGCCACCTCGAGCTACCCGAGGAATTGTCTGCACCGATCACTGCCGGCGACGAACTAGGCAGGCTCAAGGTCTCGCTGGGCGACAGCCTACTGGCCGTGGTGCCCATCCACGCTGAAAAGAGCA
>VXZF01000657.1:0-1776 GCA_009845645.1 Gemmatimonadota bacterium
ACATGCAGCCCACCCACGTTTGGCATTTGTCCTTTGCCGGCCTCGGCGCTCTGCTGATGGGCCTGTTGACCTTTGTCAAAAACCGCTTCGTCGGCTTTCCCATCCATCCCATCGGCTTGGCCATCGGGCTACCGCATCCCGTGCAGCTAATCTGGCCATCGGTTTTTTTCGCTTGGTTGCTCAAGGCGCTCATTCTCAAATACGGCGGTCCCCGGCTTTACACGCGCTTGCGCCCGTTCTTTTTGGGGCTGGTGCTGGGCGCGTTTGGCACAGCCGGGTTGTGGCTCCTCATTGACACCTTCACCGGCATGACGGGCAACCGGCTGATTAACATCGGCTAACCGTGGTCAATGCCGAGCTTGATCGAACGCTCGGGATGCTGGTCGATCTCTTGATAGGCATCAGCGGCTGCGGCAAAAGGCGCGATCGGGTCAATGAGGTCGTCGGCTTGCAAATGCCCTTCGACCAACAGGGCTAGCGACTCCTCGCGGATGCGGGCGAAATTCCAACTCGCCTGCGGCAACGGCTCGCTGCAAGCGCGGCTGGAGATGACCTGAATGCGGTTGCGGTGCCACTCACCGGCCAAGCGCAAGCCCTGCTCCCCGTGGTAATACGCGGTCGAGACCAAGGTACCGGCGTAGCAGGTCGCGCGCATGGCGTCTTCAAAGGCGCGGTAGGAACCGCTCGTCTCAAAGACAATGTCCGCGCCGATTTTGTCGGTGTGCTGCTTGATCTCCAAGCCAGCGTCCATAGCCACCGGATCCAACGCCAAGTCGGCGGCGTGGCGCAGGGCCGCGGCGCGGCGGCGCTCGATGGGATCGACGACTGCCACCCAGCGCGCCCCGCACAGCCGCGCAGCCTGCGCGACCATCAGCCCGATGGCCCCAAGTCCGAAGACGGCGACGCGATCCCCCAAGCGCACCGCGCCATCGCGCACTGCGCCGACGGCAAAGTCGGCTGGATCCCAATACATAATGGCTTGCGGCGAGATTCCGTCGGGAGCTTTTTGCACGCGTGTTGCCGCGATGGTGTGCGTTTCGCGGATGGGCAAATGCGCGAAGACCCGGTCGCCCTCGCGTAGCGTGGTGACCTCGGCACCCACTTGGACGACCGCGCCCAAGCACATATTGCCGAGGCGGCGGGGGAAGCCACTGGTCGCGGATTCGCCGCGGCGGTGCAGGCGCAGTTCGCCATCCCAGCGGTCAGACGCGTCGGGCGTGTCAGCGCGGAAACCGCGCAGTTCCGTGCCGTGCTTGACCGAGCTAAAGAGGCTTTGGACGCGGATTTCGTCTGGGGCTAAGGGCGGTTCTTGGTACGAACTGAGGACTGCGTGGCCGGGACGGTCGGCAATCAATTCGAGTGGCATAAGGTAAACTCCTGAGAAAGGTTAAGCCGCGTTGACGTGAACGGGCGTTTGCAACCCGCCCCTACAAGTGCATATTTGTCAAAACACAACCTGATTATAGCAATGAACGCATACCAACGCTTCGTCCGTCCCCTCCTGTTCCGCTGTGATCCAGAGCGCATCCACGAGCAGACCCTCGCGCTTGGCGAGTGGGTCGGTTCTTCCGCGCTTGGCCGCCATCTACTTTCCGGTCTCTTTGCCTTCACAGATGCACGACTGACGACTCAAGTAGGCGGCTTGCACTTTGCCAATCCGCTGGGCATGGCCGCGGGGTTCGACAAAAATGGCCGGGTGATCCAGGCGCTTGGGGCCATGGGCTTTGGGTTCGTGGAGGTGGGGTCGGTATCGGCGCATCCCTCGGTTGGGAATCC
>VXZF01000657.1:1876-4009 GCA_009845645.1 Gemmatimonadota bacterium
CCCGTTCAGGCCCTAATCGACGAAACCGTGCGCTTCTGGTACGGGCGCATCGACCGCCAGCGGCACGCGATCATCGGCGTGGGAGGGATTTCATCGGCCCGAGACGCATACCGCAAAATCCGCCTCGGAGCTTCGCTGGTGCAGCTATACTCAGCGCTGGTCTTCAGGGGGCCGGGAGTCGTGCGGCAAATCAACGCGGGGTTGGCACATCTGTTGGAGCGCGATGGGTTTGCCCGGGTGGCAGACGCGGTCGGCATCGACAACCAAGCAAAAGCAGCGGTGTAGCCATACCTACTGAATGCGGGGGTTGATCTGCAAATCCCACGTGCGCCAGTAGTACTTGAGCGGATCGTCCGCGTCCCACTTGGCGTAAATGTTCTCCCAATCCGTAAAGTGCATGTGCGGCTCCAGCGAGTCTTCGCGCACCGGGTGGCTCATGGGCTGATAGCGATAGTCGAGCGAGATGCGCAGGCGGTCGCCGCTTTGGTTGTCTTGGCCCTGATGCGCCGTGAGACTGTGGCATATAAGCACATCGCCAGCGACAAAGTCTCCACCTGCCCACAGCGTATCCTCGGGCAGCTCGACAGCGTGGCCGCCCGCGCCGGTCGCCTTTGTAACGTCTAGCTTGCCCAGCTTGTGGCTACCCGGTGCCACCGCCAAGCTGCCCAGCGCAGCCGGACAGTCGCCAGCCGGGATCCAAGCGGTCCACGTCTCGTCGGTGCCGCCAATGTAGAAATTGTCCTGGTGCGGCGGGGTGGTGTGCGTCAGGGCATTGGGGAAAATTACCCGGCAGATATTGCGGCTGTGGGGCAGAGCCTCCTCGCCGAAGAGCGTGGCGAACATCGCCATGATCGCCGGATGCAGGGCCAAGGCGTTGAAGGCGCGCAACCGCTGGACATCGATGTAAAAGGCGATCCACTCGGGCGCGTTCCCTTCGATGAAAAGCTCCCCATCGCGCGCGATGCCGTCCATTAAGGGCGCGTCGTCGTCGAGCCAGCCGTGCTGCTGACAAACTCCGAGGATCTGGCGGCGCAGGTCGAGCACCGACTCTGAATCCAACAGCGAGCGGAAGAACAAATAACCCTGCTCGGCTGCACGCGCGCGCAATGCCTCGGGCGCGTCGAGCAAGGGGGTGGAATCGACAAAAGGTTCGACGTTAATCATGGTTTGCTGGGCCATTGAATCACTCCTCTTCTTTGTCCCAAAAAGCGTGTAAGATAGCAATGTACTCGTCGGAAAGTCCGTGCTCAATCGCCCCCTGGATGACGGCGTTGAGGTACTCCTCCGAGGGCGGGTAATGATGTCCGGCGTCGAGGCGGGGGAAATAAGTCCAAACTTCGCCTAACTTAGGTATGGTTATCGTGTCTCGCCGGTACTTGGTGCCCTCACTTTCGTAGTGGTCGAGGCGTCTGAAGTCGTCCTCGGTCACTGCATAGATGACGCCTTCGACGTACGCGTCTTCTTTGGGCCGGATGCTGGCCACGCCCATGCCGCTGCGAGTAAAGGAGATCATCGGAAAACACAACTCGTAACCTTCTAGGCGCACCACAGAGTGGACGCGGGCACCTGGGCAGCGGGCCTGCATCTGGCTTTGGAGCAAGTTGGACCCGTAGGCGAAGTAGAGCAATTCAGCCATTACCGATCTCCTTCGGTTGGGGGAGAGCCACGCCGCGCAAGTTACCACCCCTTCCACGAGCCATCGGCGTGCCGGTACTGGCGATAAGCCATCGGCTCGTAGGGCAGCGCGGCTATATCGGCTTCCTTGACCTCAACGCCGAGGCCGGGCACGTTGGAGAGGGCGATATGGCCATCCTCAACGCGCCAATCGTGCTCGACATAGCGGTCGTACATCGAAAGCCAGAAGTGGTTGGTCTCCTGGATGAGAAAATTGCCCATCAGCGCATTGGCTTGTAGGGTCGCCGCCGTGCAGAGCGGGCCACCGGCGTTGTGCGGGGCCATCAGCATCTGTTCGGCTTCGGCGGCGCGGGCGATTTCGAGCAGATGCGCGATGCCAAAACAGTGGGTAAGATCCGGCTGCAAATAAGCGCAGGCGCGCTCGGCGATTAGGGGGCGAAATTGTCCCAACGTAAAGAGCTTCTCGCCGGTGGCGATGGGGACGGGGCTTTTGCGCGT
>VXZF01000554.1 GCA_009845645.1 Gemmatimonadota bacterium
TGGATGTGGCCGATGTCGAGGGTGTTTTTGATGCGGACGACGCGCGCCTGTTCGGGGTGGGCGAGGTTTTGCACCGAGAGCGCGGCCTCAATGGCCTCGCGGTCGGTTGCCATGATGACGGGGATGTACGCGCGATTGAGGAAGGTAGTGGTGAAGACGTTGGCGTACGTAGCCTCGAAGTCGATGCGCTCGTACAGGCGGCGGGTGATGATATCGGCGAGGCCGACGCCGTTGGCGTTGCCGTGGGTTTCGTCGGTCAGGTCGAGAACCACTATGCGGGCCGCGCCCGGGGTCTCTGGCTCTTTGACGCCGGGCAGAAGCATGCGGCCGACGACGTTGGTGTCCATGCCCGTGCCCGAGATGTTCTTGCCGATTTGCTCGATGATCAGCAGGTCGATGCCTTGGACGAAGATGCGGGACATGGCGCGCCGCGCTTCCTCCAAAAGCTGCGGCTCGCGGCTTTGGAACTGTCCGGGTTGCAGGGCCTCGACGCGGAGGGTCTCTTCATAGGCGTTTTCGACGATGGCTAGCCCCATGAGGATTGGCGCTTTGTCGAGGATGCAGCGGCCCCAAGCCGGGATTAGGCGGGCGAGGCTCTCGGCACCCCCGGCGTGGGCGATAGTCGCGCCTTTGTGGCTGCCTAGGCCAATGGTCATCATCTTCATCAGGCCGCTTTCAAAGGTCCCGCGAAAGGAGGTGTGCGGCTTGACGCGGTTTATGAGTACCACGCCATCGGCTTCGGTGGCGATCCGGTTGAGCAGTACGGGGGTGCCGTCGTCGAGTTGGGCGACCTCGACGACATCCATAGTTGACTCGACCGGGCAGCCCATGCTCTCGGCGTCGAGACCGTAACCGGCTAGCACTTGCTTTTGGCCTTCGGCGGTAGCGCCGCCGTGGCTGCCCATAGCTGGCAGCAGGAAGGGCTTGCCGCCGGCTTCTTTGACGCAATCGACGACAGTGCGGGTGATGAGCGGGATATTGGCGATGCCGCGGCTGCCGCCCGTGACGGCGATTCGCGCACCGGGAGCGATGGCGTCGGCCAGACCGGCACTCGCTAGCTGGCGGCGGACTTCGCCGGCCACGTCGGCGAGCGAGTCGCTGGCAAAGTGCTGCTTGACGGGGGCCATTTGCGGTAGTTGCACGGTGGGGATCTCTAGGATTCGCCGACTAGGGCGGTGCGCAGGCGCTGAGCCCGCTCGAGAATCGGCAGGGCCGGTTTGGGCACCGGCTCGGTAGCCGGGGCGATTTTCCAGATAAAGACGACCGGGCCTTCTTCCGCAAAGTGCTGGTCGAGCTTGGCGTCGAAATCGTCGTCGGTGTCGATGGTATAGACGCGCTGGAGGCCGGCCCCACGACAGATTTGCTCATAATCGATAAAGGCGGCACCGGGCACGGGCTGACTGCCGGTGACTTCGTACGTGCCGTTTTCAGTGATGACGATGGTTAGATTCGGGGCCGGGCGCTGGGCCAAGGTGACGAGGACGCCCAGCGACATCAGGGTGCTGCCGTCGCCGTTGATGCACAAGACCCGGCGCTCGGGCTGGGCAATGGCCAAGCCCAGCGCAAAGTCGGCGGCGTGGCCCATGGCGCTTTCGACGTGGGCAAAGTCTAACGGGCCGTCGGAATGCGCGGCCCAAGGCATGGCCACGCTCATGGTGGTGACCACGACTTCGTCCGTGCGCTTGGCGGCTAGTTTTGCGAGGCAGGTGTATTTGTCGAGCATCTTATGCAGTCTCCGCGACCAGCAACACAGCAGTTGGCAGCGAGGTCTCTTGGGCCTTGGCAAACGCGTCGTCGATCTGGCCGCAGTCGTCGTCGGTGTGCATGGCGGTGTAGGGGATGTTCCAAGCCTTGAGAGTCGGCTCGAAGAAGGTGGCGGCCGTATCGACGCGGGGAGCACCTGGGGCCATGGTCGCGTAGCCGCGGTAGCCGACGAGCATGACGAGGGGAATGCCCATGTTGTAGGCCGTGCCGCGCAAAGCGTCGCCGGCCTCCAAAAAGCCCGTGTTCTGGATCAGGACCAGCGGATGGGCACCGCCCAAATACAGGCCGGAGGCCAAGCCGTACGCCTCGCCCTCGCGGCTGGTGAGGATCACTTCGATGGTGTCGTGTTCCCACAGGCGCTCGTACAGGACGCACGAGCCGTTGTCTGGGACTCCTAATACATGCGTAATACCGTGCCGTTCGAGGGCAGCGATGATCTTGGCGGCGCTGATCACGGGATTACTCGGCGAAGATCGCACGGGTGGCGATGCCGCTCTGATGGCCTTCTTGCTGGATGCCGCCGATAAACTGGGCGGTGCGGCCAGCCGGTGCGGTGCCTGCGTAGTACGCGCTGAAAGATTTGTTGAAGGCGACCAATCCAGCGCGGTTTTGCGCGGAGTCAGCACCGGCGACGATGTACGCGTTGTTGAAGACGCCGTCCTCTTTGAGGCCCGCGCCTCCAGCTTCCTTGATCCGGGCGTCGAGCGTGCCGAGCTGTTGGCCGGCGTCGCTGCCGCCGACGGCTGAGACGTGGACTTCGCGCACGCCGTGATGGCGCAAGCCCGCCCAGGTCGAGAAGCCGTCCTCGATCTGCCCCGAGCGCACGATTTCGACTTCGCCGGAGACCACGCGCGGCTGCGGCTCGATGATGCCGTCGAGATTGGGTATCCGCGACACCGGGTAAATCAGGCCAGCGGGGCGGTCGTCGCCATAGTACTCCGCAAAGACCTGGCGGGTGGTCTCGATGCGCTCCCAAGTTTTGTCTGGCGCGTCGTCCACGGCCACGAGGATCTCCATGAATACGGTCTGCTTTTTGAAGTCAACGCCTTGCTCGGCAAAGGGCTTGGCGTATTGCTCTTCGAGGACGAAGCGCATTTCCTCGGCCAAATCGTCGCCGAGCGTGGTGATCATTTCGCCGTCCCGCTGGTGCATGACTGAAGCGCCCGAGGGCTGGTGATCGACCCAAGTGCCGTAGTCGATTGTGCCACCGCTGATGGAAACGGTCTCGCCAGCGCAGGCCTTGATTTGGACCTCGAAGAGAGCCGCTGGGTCTGGGAAGCCCTCCGGGTGGGTGAAGCGGGCCATGCGATTGGAGCGCAAGGGGCCGCCGGTGACGGCTGCGATCATGGCTCCGTAGCAGGCGTTGAAGTCGTTTTTGCGCTGGTCGCACTCGTCGCGGTCAGCAGAGGGGGTGGTCCACAGGACGTCGGTTTTGTACACGTCGGACCAATGGACGCCGCAAATTTCGAGGCCCTTGTTGAGGTTTTCGATGGTGCCGAACCACTCCGAGCCAACGTCGTTGGCGTATTGGGTACCGACGTTGCCCGAAGGCTCGACTAGGCGCACGACGTGGCCATTGTCGTCGGTGATGATCACTTCAGTGGGGTTGGAAAAAATGGCGATGGGGTTGTGGCGGACGATATTGACTTGGGCCATGAGCTCCTCGGTCGATTTTGTGAAAGGTTGCCGCGAATTATATTGCAAAAAATAGGCGCTCTGCCGAAGATAGACAATAGGGAGGGGCGGATGTCCACCTGTGCTGTGCTCTTTGCCAAAAAACCAGCCCCTGGAGCGGTCAAAACCCGGCTCCAGAGCCATTTGAGTGCCCATGACGCCGCGCGTCTGTACGAGGCCCTGCTGCTCGATTGCGCCACTGCGCTGCACGCGACACAGGCCGCTGCCAAGGTCGTGGCCTTTACTCCGGCCTATGCCGAAGACGCCCTGCGCACCCTACTGACTCCGATTGGTACCTTCGAGTACGTGCCGCAGCCCGAAGGCGATCTAGGGCAGCGGATGGAGGGCTTGATGCAGTGGGCCTTTGCGCAGAAAGCCGAGCGGGTGGTCCTCGTCGGCTCGGATAGCCCTTCTCTGCCGGCCGCGTACATCGACGAAGGGCTGGCGCTCTTGCGCGAGAAGGAAGTGGTCTTGGGTCCGAGTACGGACGGCGGCTATTACTTGGTGGGCCGGCGCAAAGGGGAAAGCCGGATATTCCAAGACGTGGCTTGGAGCACCGGGGAGGTGCTC
>VXZF01000144.1 GCA_009845645.1 Gemmatimonadota bacterium
CGAGCTTGACTCCCGCTTCTTCGGCGACCGGGACAACGCGTGCGAGGAAGTATTTCAGGTTGTCCCACTGGTCCTCCTCGGAGACTTCGCCGTGCTCGTCGGCGGGGTGGGTCTTGTTGAATTCCTCGAGGTCGAAGCCGGTCACTTTGGCGCCGCCGCGCGTCGGGATTTCAGACGAGGTGCGAATCACGAAGAGGATCGGCATCCACGCAGGGCACCACACCGGGATACCGACCGCCCCCATGTTGCGGATAAACTCGCAGACGACGGCGATCTCTTCGTCGCGCCCCGGCTGGGCCAGCTTGATCTTTTCCATGGGTGGACGGCTTTCAATGACCGACAGGTGATAGCCGTTTTGCTCGTATTGCGCCTTGAAGCGAGCCAGGGACTGGCGGCTGAACGGCTGCGCTTCGTCGTCGATTGGTTTATCTGGTATCGGCGCGAGGCCGAAGGTGCCGACGGCATGCTCGACACCGCACTGGGTACCGAAAGTCGATACGGCGCTGGCGTCTGGTCCGAGAGCCAAAGCGATTTTCATATTTCATCCTTTCGTTTTGTTTCGAGGATTACGGCGACACTTCTCCGTGCTATAATAGCAAGGGTATTATAGCGGGCGGCCCTTCCTCGTTCAAGGCGGCTTGCCTCCATCATCCTCAAGGGTATAGATTGACCAGAGCCGTTGGCGTCCTCATTCCGCACACCTCAACAACACTCAGGAGCCTATTACATGACTGACCCAATCAAAGTCGCCGTGCTGGGCATGGCCCACGACCACTTGTGGGGCAACCTCAAGGAACTAGCCGATCAGGAGGGAGCTTCCCTCGTGGGAGGTGCCGACCCCAACCCCGTGCTCCAGGACCGCTTCCGCGAGCGCGCGGGCTGCGACCAAGTATACGGCGAGTACGAAGCTCTGCTCGACGCGCAAGCCCCCGACGCGGCCTTCGTCTTTTCGGCGACTGCGCACCATGCCCCCCTCGTCGAGCTGTGCGCGGCTCGGGGTATTCACGTGATGGTCGAAAAACCCATGGCCGCCACGCTCGAACAGGCCGACCGCATGCTGACCGCGGCCCAGTGCCACCAGACCTGTCTGATGGTCAACTGGCCCACGGCTTGGTCGCGGCCCTTGCACACGGCTCACCGTCTAGTCGGGGAAGGAGCCATCGGGCAATTGTGGCAGCTCACCTGGCGCGGCGGTCACTGTGGCCCCGACGAGTTGGGCTGTTCCGACGAATTTTGCGGCTTCCTCTTCGATGCCCAGCTCAACGGAGCCGGGGCCTTCAACGACTACAGCGGATACGGTGCCAGCCTGTGCGTCCACTTTTTGGGCCGGCCGCACAGCGTCGTGGCCATGGCCGGTCGCTTGCTCAAGACTCACCTGCCAGTTGACGACAACGGCATTATGGTGCTGCGCTATCCCGAGGCTTTGTGCCGCTTGGAAATGAGTTGGACCGAAGCCGTGCCGCACGTGCCGCCCCATGACGTGGTGCTCTACGGCACTGAGGGGACTATGGTGGTAGGGAATCAGGTGACTGTGTACACCCGCCAGAATCGCAAGGGGACGGAGGTAGAACTCGACGAATTGTCTGCCTCCCAGAGCAATGCTGCCACGCATTTTCTCCACTGCATCCGCTCGGGTCAGCCGCCCCAGGGCACGACCAATGCCACCCAATCGCGGCACGCCCAAGAGATTATGGAAGCCGGTTTGCAGGCGGCCACTTCGGGCATTGAAGTGAGCCTACCTCTCGAAGGCCATTTGTTCCGCGCATAACACACAATCTGCTCAATACCTAACTCGACAGGAGACATCATGCCTGATTCCCACTGGCGCAATATTCTGCACCACCACGACGAGCCCGACGAGGCTATGCAGCACATCGACGCCCAAGTCGCCCCGCTGGAGGAGTTGTCCGACGCGGTGCGCCACATCCGCGCCCTGATCTCGCGCTTCGACTCGCTGACCCACTACTGCGCCTTTGACAACCTCGATCTGATCGTCCGCGCCATTGGCGAAGGCACTTATCCGGGTCAGCCGGCCGTCGATGTGCTCACTCGGGCTTGGGAAATGGACGATCAGCGCCGGAGTCGGGCCAAGACGTATGTGCAAACTCTGCAAGCGTGGTCTGAAGGCAAGTCTGCTGAAGAAGCTCAGCAGGGGGCTGGCGATTCGGAACTGTGCGCCGAGTTGTACCGCACTTTGGGGCCGTTTGAAGAGCACAAGGCTTGGTTGGCCGCCTCTTTAGCCCATACCCTCAAAGCCTTCGCCTACGAGGCCCAAGACTTGCTAGACGAAGCGGCCGAGGCGGATTTTGTGCGCGGGGTCTATCGCGCGGCGCTCGACCGCGATCCCTCGTCCGACGACTTGCAAAACCGCTTGGCCGAACTGGCCGGTGGCAAAAGCCGGGACCATTTCGTCCGCGAGATCTTCGACTCGGCTGAAAGCCGCCAGCGCCAGCAGTGGCGGGTGTTGGAAAAGCTACATGCCGATGAGAATGGGAAGTGCTAGGCACGGATGATCGCCGAAAGAACGTTTTGCAAAGCGGATAAGTCCCAAAGAAGTGCTCAAAGCGGGGCTTTTATTTGGATTGGATAAAAGTGCTCTATATAATTCTAAGCCGTAGAACAGCAGGGGCGCATTAGTGCCTTGTCGCTGGAGATAGCGCGATTTTTTTGCAACCTATTCCAAGGAGGTTTGCCATGCGTTTAATGAGCTTGTTGTTCAGTGTGGTCGCTATGCTGCTGTTGGCCAATTCTGTTTACGGCCAAGCGATGAACAGGATTCTTTTTGGATCGGACCGCGACGGCACGCCTGAGATCTATGTGATGGATGCAGATGGGACCGACCTCGTCCGACTCACTACGGACGCTTGGGTTCAGATTGCACCTGTGACAGAAGTTGCTAGCCTTGCTTGGTCCCCCGATGGAACAAAAATAGCCTTTATAGCAAACCGCGTGGGTGCCCGGCAGATTTATGTGATGAATGCGGATGGAACCGGCCTCGTTAGATTGACAGATCATCTCGTTGGGAATGGAGCGCCGGCGTGGTCGCCGGATGGACGCCAGATCGCCTTCACATCGCGACGCTTCGGCAATGATGAGATTTTTGTGATCAATGTGGATGGAACGGAGTTGGTGAATAGGACCTACCATCCGGCTGATGATGCGGCCCCCGCGTGGTCTCCGGACGGGCACTGGATCGCCTTTACTTCCAATCGCTCGGGCAATAATGAGATTTATATGATGAATACCGAGATCGAAGAGTGGCGCTATTCGCGCAAGGACGGGGTAGAAGTAAGCGAAGAGGGCTATAATAAGCTCCCATCTATGTTAAAAGGGCAGGTAATTGCGTTGGGGGCGGATCTCATCCAATTAACGGACCATCCGGCGGACGACATCTCTCCTACATGGTCTCCGGACGGGAATCGAATTGCCTTTACCTCCAATCGCTCGGGTGATAATGAGATTTATATAATTGATCCAGACGCTAGGGAGCAGCGCTATTTGCGCAAGGATGGGACAGAAGTGAGCGCTGAGGACTACAATAAACTCTTACCTTTTTTGAAAGGGGAGGTGATTACAGGGGCTGCGGATCCCCTCAATGTGACCAACCACCCAGCCGATGATGGGTCTCCGGTTTGGTCGCCAGACGGAACCCAAATTGCCTTTACCTCAACCCGCGATGACAATGGGGAAATCTTTGTAATGAATGCGGACGGGACCAACCCAATCAACATAACCAATCATCCGGCGGGAGATGGTTCTCCCGCATGGTACCCCATTGGAGTGACGATGACGAATGTCGAAGCAAAGTCGTGGGGACAGATTAAAGCCGAAGTGCATTGACGAGAATGGGCGTTTTTCCCGATGCGGCCCTGCGCCAGATAGCCGCGGCCTTTGACGGCCGTATGGGCTGGTATATAGAAGATCTGACTACTGGCCAGGTGCATCAGTATAGAGCCGACGAGCGCTTTCCCACGGCCTCGGTCATCAAAATTGCCGTATTGGTCGAG
>VXZF01000239.1 GCA_009845645.1 Gemmatimonadota bacterium
CGCATCCGCATCTCGCGCACGTAAAATTCGATGTCTTTAATCGTCACTAACATTCTGTCAGCTCCCGGCCCATACCTGCCGCGCCTTCTCCATCTGTTCAGCCACGGCCTGCGGGCCAGTACCGCCCTCTATATTACGGCGCGCTAGGCTGTGGCGCACGTCGAGCAGGCCGAGCGCGTCCTCGCCGAAATCCGCGCTGTGTGAACGCAGATCTTCCAAGCTAAGGTCGGTGAGGGCGCGGCCTTGCTCTAGCGCGGCCCGCACCAAGCGGCCAACGACGCGATGAGCCTCGCGGAAAGGCACGCCTTGGCCCACCAAATAGTCGGCCAAATCCGTTGCCAAGGCCGTAGAATCGACCGCGGACTCCATCCGCTCGGCGCGCACCTCCATGCTCTCCCAAGCACCAGCGAAAACCTCTAGGCAAATAGCCGACGTTTCCAGCGCATCGAAGAGCGGCTCCTTGTCTTCCTGCAGATCTTTGGCGTACGTCAACGGCACGGCCTTCATCGTCGTCAGCAACGCCATCAGACTGCCGTACACCCGGCCAGTCTTGCCGCGCACCAACTCCAGCGCGTCCGGATTTTTCTTTTGCGGCATCATGCTAGAGCCAGTAGCGAAGTGATCGTCGAGCTCGACAAAGCCAAACTCCGACGACGACCAGAGGATCAAATCCTCGCAGAAGCGGCTCAAGTGCATCATTAGAATCGCCAGTGCGGATAGGGTCTCGAGCAGAAAATCGCGGTCGCTGACCGCGTCGAGGCTATTGGGGGTCACCTGCGAGAACCCGAGTTCGCGGGCGAGGAAGGCCCGGTCGAGCGGAAACGCACTCCCAGCCAACGCTCCGGAACCCAACGGCAGAAAGTCCGCCCGACGCCAAGCGTCCCCCAGCCGCCCGCGGTCGCGCTCCAACATCCAGAACAGCGACAGCGCGTAGTGGGGAAAAAGCACTGGTTGCGCCTGTTGCAAGTGAGTGTAGCCGGGCAGCACCACGTCGCTGTGCCGCTCGCCCGACGCCAGCAGTACGCCTTGCAGATGGCGGATCTGCGCCTGAAGCGACGCAATCGCGTCCCGCAGGTAGAGCCGCTCATCTAAGTTGACTTGGTCGTTGCGGCTACGCCCGGTATGCAGCTTGCCTCCGACCGGCCCGATCAGCTCGGTCAGCCGCTGCTCCACGGCCATGTGGATGTCTTCAAGCGCGTCGGGGAGCGCGCAATCCGGGGCTGAAAATTCTTCCTGCACCTGCTTTAGCCCCTTTTCGATCTGCTCCAGTTCCCCAGCACTGAGGACGCCGGCCCGCTGCAGGGCGCGGGCGTAAGCCACGCTGCCCGCAATGTCGGCTGCCAACAGCTTGCGGTCGAAGCCAATAGAGGCGTTGAAGCGCTCCATCAGCTCGGCCGGCGCGGACTGAAACCGCCCGCCCCAAGGCGTTTTTACCGCGGCCATCAGACACCTTGGCGCAAAATCTCGTCGAATACATCTACTACTTCGTCGATGCGATCCCGCTCGACGACCAGCGGCGGCAGAAAGCGCACCACATCGGCTCCAGCCGTGGCGACCAAGACGTCGCGCTGGCGGAAGGCGGCCAGATAGTCGGCCGCCGGCTGGCTGGTGACCGCGCCAGCGATCAGCCCTCTGCCGCGCACTTCGGTGATGTGCTCAGGCCAGCGCTGTTGCAACTTTTGTAGGCGATCAATCAAGTGTTCGCCCTTTTCGCGCACCCCGGCGATAAAACCCGACTCCAACAGCTTGTCCAAAACCGCGGTTGCCGCAGCGCAGGCCACGGGATTGGCACCAAACGTCGCGGCGTGGTCGCCAGCCTCAATGGCGTCGGCGACCTTCTGCCGCAAAAGCGCGACGCCGATTGGCAAACCGCCGCCGAGGGCCTTGGCCAAGGTCATAATATCCGGCTCAACCTCGTATTGTTGATAGGCCCACAGCGAACCTAAGCGCCCGCAGCCCACTTGGATTTCGTCAAAGACCAGCAGCATCTCCCGCTCGTCGCACAGGCGTCTTAGCCCGGTGAGAAACTCCGCCGTCGCGGCGTGGATCCCCCCCTCGGCCTGCAACGGCTCGACCAAAATTGCGCAAGTCTGATCCGAAACCAGCGCCTCCACCGAGGTCAAATCGTTGAATTGGGCAAAGTCGATGCCCGGCAGCAACGGCTCAAACCCCTTGTGGTACTTGGGCTGGCCGGTCGTCGAGATGGATCCGTACGTCCGCCCGTGAAAGGAGTTTTCAAAGGCGATGAGGCGATTTTTGGGCGAATCGTGGGTGGTGTTGCCCCACTTGCGGCAGAACTTGAGCGACGCCTCCCACGCCTCGGTGCCGCTGTTGCAGAAGAACACCCGGTCGGCAAACGAGTGCTCAACCAGCCGCTTTGCCACCTCGACCGAGGGGATTGTGTGATAGAGGTTTGACACGTGCATCAGCTTGGCAGCCTGGGTCTCAATGGCCTTGAGCACCTCGTAGTCGCCGTATCCCAACGCGTTGACCGCTAAGCCGCTGACAAAATCGAGGTAGCGATTTCCGTCCGTATCGAAGAGATAGACCCCATTGCCCCGCTCTAGTACGAACTCGGGCCGGCCGTAAGTCTGCAAAATGTATTGCGCCTCACCCTTGATAATGTCTTCGGTTTTCATGGTTTCTCCGTCGTCCTACTGGACAATTTGGGTGCCAATGCCCTGCGGGGTGTAAAACTCGAGCAACATCGCATGCGGCACGCGCCCGTCGATGACGTGGGTCTTGCGCACGCCAGCTTTGACGGACTTGATACAGGCTTCGACCTTGGGAATCATTCCGCCGCTGATCACGCCTTGATCAATTAACTCGCCCACCTCAGAGACGTGCACGGTTGATAGCAGGGACGCATCGTCTGCGAGATCGCGCATAATGCCCTGTACATCCGTTAAAAAAACTAATTTCTCGGCGTGCAGGGCCGCGGCGATTTCCCCGGCCGCCGTATCGGCGTTGACGTTGAAGCTCTCGCCCTCCGGGCCGCGGCCAATCGGCGCAACCACCGGGATCATACCCTTGCCTATCAAGTCCAACAAAGGCGCGGTATCCACGTGCTCGACATCGCCGACATAACCGATATCTAGAACGCCGCTATCGGTCTGAACCCAGTGCTTGTGCACCTGCATGATCCCGGCGTCCTTGGCCGAAACGCCCACGGCCCGCCCGTCTAGTGTGCCAATTTCGCGGACGATCCGAGCGTTGACCTCGCCAAAGAGCACATCCTCGACCACCTTCATCGTCGCTGCATCCGTTACCCGCAGCCCATTTACGCGCTGACTATCAATACCCAACTCTTGCAGGCGGCGGGTGATAGCCGGGCCGCCGCCGTGGACCACGACCGGACAGATGCCGACCGCCTGCATGAAGACAATATCCTTATATACGGTGTCCCCACAGCCCATGGTGCTGCCGCCGTATTTGACAACCATTACTTTGCCGCGGAATTCCTGTAAATAAGGCAGGGCCTCGATCAGGGTCTCAGCTTTGACGATCTGGACCTGCAAGTCCTGCAAGACCTCGGCGTCCATCAATTCTCCTCGCCGCACACTGCGTCGATCTTATCGACTAACTTCGCCGCATCTTGCTCGGAACGAGTGACGATAAAGATCGTGTTTTCGCCGGCCAGCGTGCCTGCGACCTCAGCCCAACTCATGCGATCAATGGCCTCGCAGACGCTTTGGGCGTGCCCCGACGCGGTTCGCACCAGCACCATGTTGATTACCTGTTCGGTCTGGACCAAGAAGTCCTGCAACTCTCGCTCTAGAATGTGCAGGTCGCGCAGCGTAGCCCCGGCTTCGGGCAGCGTATAGCGAAATCCCCCATCGGCCTGCGGCACTCGCACCACGCCTATTTCGCGCAAATCTTTCGATAAGGTTGACTGGCTGACATCGATACCCTGGTGCTGGAGGACTTCGGCCAATTTTTCGTGCGTATCAATGGACATTCTGAAGCGCTGTTACCGTATGAGG
>VXZF01000008.1 GCA_009845645.1 Gemmatimonadota bacterium
CTAAGTACACGACAGTAGAGGTGGTCTGAGATGCTTCGCTTCGCTCAGCATGACACGGTGAAGCAGCGCACCCACTTGTCATGCTGAGCGGAGCGAAGCGGAGTCGAAGCATCTGATACCCCGATGGCCATGTATAACGTTACTGTCGTGTACTAAGGGGAACTGCTCTAAAGGAGATTGCGCTATGAGCGAGCTACATACCAATGGACAAAATAGCCAGACTGGCACCCTGCGCCTCAAGACCGGCCTAGCCGAAATGCTCAAGGGCGGCGTCATCATGGACGTCGTCACCGCCGACCAAGCCAAGATCGCCGAAGACGCTGGGGCCACCTCGGTCATGGCGCTGGAAAGAGTGCCCGCCGACATCCGCGCCGAAGGCGGGGTGTCGCGCATGTCGAGCATTGAGAAGCTGCGCCAGATCATGGAGGCGACCTCCATTCCGGTCATGGCCAAATGCCGCATTGGCCACTTTGCCGAAGCGCAGATGCTCCAAGCCCTCGGGATCGACTACGTCGACGAAAGCGAGGTCCTGACCCCGGCCGACGAGCACTATCACGTCGATAAGTTCGCCTTTGAGGTGCCTTTCGTCTGCGGCTGCCGCAACCTCGGCGAAGCCCTGCGGCGGATTGGCGAAGGCGCGGCCATGATCCGTACCAAGGGCGAGGCTGGCTCGGGCAACATCGTCGAAGCCGTGCGCCACATGCGCTCGGTCACCGACGAGATCCGCCGACTGACGATCCTGCGTCCCGAACAGCTAATGACCGCGGCCAAAGACCTAGGCGCACCGTATGAACTGGTCCGCTGGGTCGCCGAGCACGGCAAGCTGCCAGTGCCCAATTTTGCCGCGGGCGGCGTCGCCACGCCAGCCGATGCCTCGCTGATGATGCAGCTCGGTGCCGAGGCCGTTTTCGTCGGCTCCGGAATCTTTAAGTCCGGCGATCCGGCCATCCGCGCCAAAGCCATCGTCGAGGCCACCACCCACTACGACGACCCAGAGGTCCTGATCCGCGTCTCTGAAAACCTCGGCGAGGCCATGGTCGGCATCAACATCGACACCCTCGAAGAGAAGGATAAACTACAAACTCGCGGCTGGTAGGACGCCGCACAGATGCAAACGGAAAATGCCCCGTCTCTGCTCTGTCAGGGACGGGGCAATCTTGTGATATGATTGGAATTTTGGGATTGCAGGGCGACTACGCGGCCCACGGCAAAATGCTCGACGCACTGGCAGTCGAATCCCGCGTGGTCAAAAAGCCGGATCAATTGTCCACAGTTGACGGCCTAATCTTCCCCGGCGGCGAGAGCACGACGCTAATTAAGCTGATGGACTCTTGGGGTTTCTGGGCACCGCTGCGAGATTTCGCCGCTGCTGGCAACCCCATCTTCGGCACCTGCGCCGGAATGATTCTCTTGGCTCAAAGCGTCTCCAACCCGCCGCAGAAGTCCCTCGGCCTGATCGACATCGACGTCGAGCGCAACAGCTATGGCCGCCAAGTCGATAGCTTTGAGGGGACGGGCGTTTGGGCCGCGGATGGGCAATCGCGATCACTGCCGATGATCTTTATCCGCGCACCCCGCATCGCGCGGTTGGGCGACGGGGTCGCAGCGCTGGCGACCTGCGGCGACGATGTGGTCGTGGCGCGCCAAGGCCAAGTGCTCGTCGCCTCATTCCATCCTGAACTGACCAGTGATTTGAGCATCCATCGCTACTTCGTCGATATGGTTGGGCGCTAGGAAATCAAAAACAGCGACGACTGTCGCTTGGTATTAAGAGATTTCTAAACCCTCTAGGAGGCAACCGTGCGCCTCGCACTGACCTTATGCCTGCTCTTGCTCAGCCGCGCCTTCGCTGACACTCCGCTCACCATCGTCGAGCAAGGACAGAGCCAAGCCCGCGTCGGCGTCCACCCCGAAGCCGGCGAGTGGCAGCGCCGCGCTGCCAGCGACCTAGTGCATTATATCGAGGAAATGAGCGGTGCCCGCCTGCCGCTCATTGACCAGTCCGACGCCCTACATCAAGCCCTAGCCGACGCCACCCCACTCATTCTGGTAGGCCGAGCCGCCCTCAAAGCCGAGCCATCCCTAGAACCTCGCCTACAAGCCCTGCAAAAGCCCCGGCCCGTCCTCCGCAGCGACGCCATCATCGCCCAGCGCCAAAACAACCGCATCTATCTAGCCGGGACCAACGACGAATCGCATTACTATGCCGCTATAGAATTGCTGCACTACTGGGGCTGCCGTTGGTACCTCCCCACCGACTTCGGTGCCAGCATCCCTCAGCAATCCACCCTAACCATCGACACCCTCGACGTGGCCTATGCCCCGCCCTTTGAGGTGCGGCGCTACTGGCTCTCTTGGCACGGCGACAACAGCGGCCGCGCCGAATTCATGCGGCGCAATCGGCTCAACGACCTGTCCGTGCCGGCTGGCCACGCCTTGGGCCACTACGTCGACGATCTGCCAAGTGCTGGATCCTCAACCCAAGCCATCTGCCTATCCGACCCCGCCACGGCCCGCCACATTGCCGCGCAAGTCATGGAGCGCTTTGCCGCAGGAGCCCAAGCCGTATCTCTGGGCATGGACGATGGCCTCTACGATCTGGCCTGCGCCTCCGACTCGGTCTTGGCCGCTGGCCTATGGGACAAAAACTTCATGTCCCCGGCCCTCACCGATCCCTTCATGGCCCTGTACAACAACGTCGCCGAGCTAACCCAAGTCCGTTTCCCCGACCGCCGCATTGGCTTCCTAGCCTATTCCAATATCACCTTGCCACCGCAGCGCCACACGGTAGCTGCCGAGCCTTTGGTAGCGTACCTGGCCCCCATCGACGTCTGCCCCATCCACGGCATGGACGATCCCGCTTGTCCACCCAGCCAAGAGTACCGCGACGTCATGTACCGCTGGGCCCAGACCATGCAGGGCCGCCTCATCATCTACGACTACGACCAAAGCATGCTGGTCTGGCGCGACATCCCCAATCCCTCCATCCAAGCCATTCGCCAAGACATCCAGCACTACCGCGCCGCTGGCATCCTCGGGGTCGATACCGAGAGCCGGGGCGCTATGGCGACGACGTTCCTCAACCTGTACTTGAGAAGTCGTCTCTACTGGGATCCCGATGTGGACGTCGAAGCCGTGCTAGAAGAGTTCTATCCCCGCTTCTTTGGACCAGCCGCCGCGCCCATGCGCACCTATTGGCAGGCCATCCACCGCGCCTGGGAACAGACTCCATCCCACGAGCACGAATTCATGCTGGCCCCCACAGTGTACACGCCGGAATTGGTGCAAATACTGGCTCCCCGCGTCGCCGAGGCCGAAGCCTTAGTAGCCGCTTTACCCTCCGATGACCTATTCGTCCAGCGAGTGCGCTTTGTCAGGGCTGGTTTCGGCGTTTTGCAAAACTACATGGACATGGTCGCCCAAGCCGTCACGCAGGTGAATTATCCAGCCGCCGTCCAGGCCGGCGAACGGGGCCTCGCTTGGCGCGACAGCCTGACGCAAATGCACCCTACATTCACCACCACCCGCCTAGAGCAAGGCGACCCGTGGTGGATCGGCGAGGTCGAGCAGTACCGGGATCTGAGCAAATTGACTCACGGCCCCCAAGGCCGCCTAGTGCAAAAGCTCCCTCTCGAATGGACCTTCCGCACCGACCCACACGACGCCGGCTTGCACCAAGGGTGGGGACGTCCCGATCTCGACCTGTCGTCTTGGCGACCGCTGCGCACCGACCTCTACATGGAAGTCCAGGGAGTTGCTGCGGCTGATGGCGGCGAGTACAATGGCTTTGTCTGGTATCGCACGGATATCGAGATCAGCGAAGCCGAGGCCGGCCAAGCGCTCCACATCCGCTTTCCCGGCCTGTTCGGCAAAGCCTGGCTCTACGTCGATGGCTACTTGGTGGGGCACCGCGACTGGCGTCCCATGTGGTGGCACAACGACTACCGCTTTGAATGGGATGTCGATCTGAGCGAGGTCCT
>VXZF01000095.1 GCA_009845645.1 Gemmatimonadota bacterium
GTGTCTCTGCTAAACGACAAAACGGGCGACGCGATTTGGTACTACAGACAGGCCCGCAAAACCTACCCGGACTAATGACCGGCCCTGCGGGCCCTGAGAAGGTTAGAAAGAGCCAGCCAGAAGCCGAAAAGGTAATGCGCTCTCTAGAGAATAACTAGCAGCGAATAAACAGCTAATTGTCGGCCTGAAATTTCCCGTCTTTGATCATGTTGGGAACATTGGCGGGGAAAATTTCCACGTTGTATTTCTCTCGCAAAGCGCTGACGAATTCCACATAGCCGTGCTTGGCCTTGTTGATTCTGACATAGGCGGTGGCGCGTTTTTTTGAAGCGGCATTAAAAGGTTTGGGCTTGGCCGCTTCCCGGTCAACTATTTTAAATACGGAATACCCTTCCGCGACCTTGATGGGTCCGCCGACTTGGCCTATTTCCATATCTTGGGAGAGATCGTATATATGGGGGTAGTGAAGTCGCTTGTAGGCGTCGAGGCGCACAAATCCCCTTTTTTTTCCATGGACCCCGCGAGTGTCGTATTTTGCGATCAATTGCTCTGCATCGGCTCCCCCTTGCAATTGCTCTTTTACTCGCTGAGCTTCCTCTTCGTTGGACAAGAGAACCTCTGCGGCTATGGTGGCTTCGAGATAGCGAAATTTTTCGGGGTTTTTGTCGTAGAAGGCGCGGGCTTCTTCTTCTTCAACCCTGATATAGGCATCGACATTGATCTTGCGCAGCAGACTCACGAGTAGATTTTCGCGCTCGTTTTCCACGCTGGCTACCAAGGTAAAATCCCGGTCTAAGCCTAGGGCGTAGGATTCTTTGAGTAGCATCTGGGCAGTGAGCAGACTGCGGACCTTGGCCGCTACCAACGCAGTATCGGCGAGTTGGTGCCGGGTCTCTGGACCGGCCTTGTGTAGTACGACGGGAAGAAATTCGCCAATGGTCAGATCGCCGTCTCGATAGGAACCCAATCGCATAGTGGCCTCCGCCTCGGACACATTGATTTGGCCGCCGGCTGACCGTTCGGCCAAAAATGCCACCCCATCGGCATCTACTAAAGGCTTGTACACGCCTGCCAGCGAATCGGTCAACGCCGCTCTGCGGGCAATTCGTTTGGAGCCGAAAATTTTCTCCTCGAGGACGCCTTGCACCTCGTTTAAGGCAATGGGCATCTCGTCCAGTACCTTGAATACGGCGTAGTGCTTTTTCCCTTTATAGGCGAAGGGCATCGGCTTTGATAGGTCACCTACCCGTAGGGTCAATAATTCTTGCAGGGATTCATCGGCTGTGTCTCTGGACAAATAGCGTCCCGTGTCTCCACCCCAGGCTTTGGTTGTCTCGTCGACAGAATAGGCGTCGACGAGCTGGCGGAACGCCTTGCCGCTGTTGAGCTCGGCTACTAGTTCGTCGGCTTTTTCCCGCGTCTCGACCACTATGGCTGCAAGGCGCAGCGCTCTGTTCCAAGCTTCGTTCTGGTAAAGTTCGATCAGTTCCTCTTGCGAAATCGAAATCTGCTGGTCCACTTTGAGATGGTTGTACAACTTCATCATTTCCCGATCTTTGAAGGCGGATAAATCGAGGACAAAGCCCGGATCGCTCTGCAATTGCTGTGCCTCTGCTTCGGCTAGCAGCACTTTTTTGTCGATCAGCGCATTCAAGACCATGGTATTGGCCTCACTGTCGCTTTTGCCTTCGTGGATGCCGTCCGGCAGGCGGGCGGCGAACGCTTGCAGTTCGACCGTGGTGATTTCTTGCCCCGCCATCCTTGCGACCGCATGGCTTTTGGGTTCTGAGCTGCATCCGACCTGCAAAGTTAGAACAAAGCAGACGGACAAAATGGTCCAGGCAGTATCGTACTTGGTGGGGAAATACATTAATAGCACCTTTTTTATTTCAGCGCTCCATCCGCTGCTCACGGCACGGCTAGGTCGTGGTCTTTGAGATCGGTGACAAAGCCGTGTCCCGACGAATGGGTTATCATGAATGGAATGGCGGAAGTCTGCGCCACCGTCTGAGGCGTAACACTACAGGCCCAAAATAGCGCTACATCTCCGGGGGGAATGCCGTCGGGAGGCGCGGGGCCAATGGTTTGCGCAAGGTCGGTGATGCCTATGGCGGCTGGATCGCCAATGTGTATCGGGGCCCCGTGCGTGGCTTGGAATCGCGAAGTCACCTGCACGGCGCGCGCCACCTTTGCCGCCGGCAAGGTTTGCATGGTCACTACCATTGGCCCGGCAAAACGCCCCGCTGGTTTGCACATGATATTGGTTTTATATAACACGACGCCAACCGAACTGACGCACCCGGCGTCGGCCAGAGCTTGCAAAAAAGTCAGGCTCGACCCTAAAAAAAAGGCGACGAAATCATCCCGCCACAACGGCGCAATATCGGTCACTTCTTCGACCAATTCACCGTCGCGCCAGACCGAGTATAGCCCGACCTCATGGCGAATATCCGCGTCCGGTGCCAGTGTTTTCGGCGTCGGACAACCCGGGTCCGTCACTTCGAGCAACGGACACGGCTGCGGGTTGCGCTGGCAGAAGACGAGAAAATCATAGGCCTCGGCTTTGGGGAGAATGACCAAGCCGGTCTGCACATGACGCCCCGCTCTACCAACGGTCGTACCGCGCCACTGGCCGGTACTAATCTGGCGACGAATTGTTTTAGCATCTAGCATTGTTGAACCTGGTGATCGTCTGCTGTCCATTCGGGTGGCAGCACTGGTGCCTGTGGGCATAAGTAACTTCCTAGTTTGCGGGGAAGGATTTCTGTCCAGAGACGCTAGTAGGCGACCGCCACCGTGCGGGTGAGATCACGCGCGTCTAGGCCAGCTCCCTCAGTATTGGCATCGATTTTGAGCAGGACGATGTACACTCCGGGTGCCACGAGATTTCCAGCATGGTCTCTGCCGTCCCATTCGAGTGCATGGGCACCAGTGACCACTGGACGCCGCGCGGAAATGCTTCTCACCCGGCGACCGCCCAGATCGTGGATATGGATTTCGACGGCACTGCTCTGACGGATCAACACGACGTCGAATGTAAACTTCACCGCATCGTTTATATCGTCCCCATTGGGCGTGAATACCTGCGGCTCGATCGCTAAATTGCGGAAAATTTCCTTGCGCCTTGGTACCGCGACCAGCGTTAGATCGTTGTCGGTGATTTGCGCGGCGGCGTCTCCTGCGTCCACGCGCTGCCACCAACCGTCGTCTCCGCGCCGCAGGGCTGCTCTCAGCGGTGCACTTACCGTGAAAAGAGATGTGTCGAAATCGAGGCGGAACAGTTCAATATCCGACTCCGACAGTACGGCCGGAAAAGTCAGATGCAGGCTATCCGAGTGATCGCTGCGGATCTCGACATCTGCGATCTCCAGAGAAGCCAAATCGGCGGCCGGCGAAAAATCGCTGCCTTTGCCCCCGTATAGCCCTCGATAGGTCAGACGCATCTGGGGGGGAGCTGCGAGCAAGAGCTGATCGAATCCGCCAGCACTGACGGTATCCGGCCGGATGTATACCGAAAAAGGACGCTGGACGCCGAGGCTATCGACCTGTGTCGGGGTAACTTCGCCCAACAGGTGCCGAGCCACTGGCTCGGCAAAATTGAGCCGGACCTCTTTGAGGGTAGGGTGAACTTCTGGATCGTTGGAGAACAACGTGGCTCGAATGCGGACAAATTGGCGCGGCGAGGGCGAGGTGATGGGGCTACCGGCGGCGTTTTCGTACGGTGCACTAAAGGACTTTTCCCACTCCGGCCCATCGATCCAGATGCCTATTTTGTTGCCTCTGTCGCGCCGGTTTTTGCGCGCGTAGTATTCTGCAGCACCCCCTTCGTAGAGTCTTATATTGTCGCCGTGATAGTAGAGCGTATCCGAACTGAAGGTGTCCCCCGTCCGCGTCTGTAGCTCTACCTTGGTGCCGGGAGGCGTATCGGCATCCCATTCGATAGACACTAAATTTTTGCTGTTTCCCAGCGGTATGC
>VXZF01000354.1 GCA_009845645.1 Gemmatimonadota bacterium
CGTAGTACTCACACTGAATGGGTATCATCACCGAGTCGGCCGCGGTCAGGGCGTTGATAGTCAACAGCCCCAAAGAGGGCGGACAATCGAGAATGATATAGGCGTATTGGTCGCGGACTTGGTTGAGCAGCCCATCCAACTTCTGCTCGCGAGCGATCATGTTGACCATCTCGACCTCGGCTCCCGTCAGGTTGATGTGCGAGGGAATCAAGGACAGGAAGGATATTTTGGTATCGTAGGTAACGTCAGAGGTCTCTTTTTGCCCGATCAGCGCGTGGTAGATATTGGCCGGTTCAATCTCCTCGCTGTTTTGAAAGCCGCAGCCCGAAGTGGCGTTGGCCTGCGGATCCATGTCGATAAGCAGGGTCTTTTGTGCAGCTTCGGCCAGACTAGCCGCCAAGTTGACGGCCGTGGTGGTCTTGCCGACCCCTCCTTTTTGATTGGATATGGCGATGACCCGGCCCATGGCAAAATCTTACTCAGCAAGGGCGGCTTGGGCAGCCGCCAAACGGGCGATAGGCACCCGATAAGGGGAACAGGAGACGTAATCGAGGCCGACCTCGTGGCAAAAGCCTACCGAGTTGGGGTCGCCGCCGTGCTCGCCGCAGATGCCCACCTTGAGCTGGGGACGCGTGCTGCGGCCCCGCTCGGTGCCGAGGCGCACGAGCTGGCCGGTGCCCTCTTGATCGAGGCTTTGGAACGGATCGTCGGCGAGAATGCCTTGGGCTACGTATTCGGGCAGGAACTTGCCAGCGTCGTCGCGGCTGTAGCCGAAGGTGAGTTGAGTCAGGTCGTTGGTCCCGAAGCTAAAGAACTCGGCTTGCTCGGCGATTTGGTCGGCGAGGAGGGCGGCGCGGGGAATTTCGATCATGGTGCCTACTAGATACTCGATAGTGCCCCCGACGGCAACGGAGACGCGATCAATCATAGCTTTTAGGTCGCTAAACTCGCGCTCGGTTCCCACGAGGGGAATCATAATTTCGGGCAGGGGATTGACGCCCTTGGCGCGCACATTGACCGCGGCCTCGAAAATGGCCTCGACTTGCATCTCGTAGATTTCCGGGTAGGTGATTCCCAAGCGACAGCCGCGGTGCCCCAGCATGGGATTGAACTCGTGCAGGGAGACTATTTTAGCCTCAATCTGGCTCAAGGGGACGCCCATTTCCTCGGCCATTTGTTGTTGTTGGGCTGGCTCGTGGGGCAAGAACTCGTGCAGCGGTGGGTCTAGCAGGCGGATGGTTACGGGTAGGCCGTTCATGGCGGTGAAGATGCCCTCAAAATCGAGCCGCTGTATAGGCTTGAGCTTGCTTAGGGCTTGGCGTCGCCCGGCCTCGTCGGCGGCGAGGATCATCTCGCGCACGGCTACGATGCGGTCGCCCTCGAAGAACATGTGCTCGGTTCGGCACAGGCCAATGCCCTCGGCACCGAAATTGCGGGCCACTTCGGAATCGTGCGGCGTGTCGGCGTTGGTGCGCACGGCCAGTCGGCGCTTGTCGTCGGCCCAACCCATCATGGTGTCAAACGACGACGAGAAACTCGGCTCCACAGTGGGCACTTGACCCAGCATGACTTGACCGGACGAGCCATCGATGGATATCCAGTCGCCCTTTTTGACGGTCTTGCCGTTGGCGGTAAACAATTCTTGGTGATAATCGATTGCTATGGACTCGCAGCCGGCGACGCAGCACTTGCCCATGCCGCGCGCGACTAGGGCGGCATGAGAAGAAGCGCCCCCACGTGCAGTGAGAATGCCCTGGGCGGCGTCCATGCCGCCGATGTCTTCGGGCGAAGTCTCTTGACGCACCAAGATGACCTGCTGACCTTCAGCCGCTTGTGTTTCGGCCTCTGCGGAGTTGAAGACCACTTGGCCGGTTGCCGCTCCCGGTGAAGCGGGCAGCCCCTCGGCAATGACGTCTTTGGGACTCGCTTCGTCGAATGTGGGGTGCAGGAGCTGGTCGAGCTGGTCGGGAGTGACGCGCAGGAGGGCTTCCTCTTGTGAGATCAACCCCTCGGCGACCATATCTACGGCGATTTGGACTGCCGCTGCCCCAGTGCGCTTGCCGTTGCGCGTTTGCAGCATCCACAGCTTGCCCTTCTGGACCGTGAACTCCACATCCTGCATGTCGCGGTAGTGCGGCTCTAGCTGGTCGCAGATCGCTTGGAACTGATTGTACACCTGCGGCATTTGGCTGCTGAGTTCGGACAGGGGTTGGGGTGTGCGGGTACCGGCGACTACATCTTCGCCTTGGGCGTTGATGAGGAACTCACCGTATAGGTGCTTTTCCCCGGTGGAGGGGTTGCGCGTGAAGGCCACGCCGGTGGCGCAATCGTCGCCCATATTGCCGTACACCATGGACTGGACGTTGACGGCCGTGCCCCAGTCGTGAGGGATGTCTTCGATTTCGCGGTAGCGGATGGCGCGTTGGCCCTGCCAAGAGCCGAATACCGCACCGATGGCATTCCACAACTGCTCGTGGGGATCTTCGGGGAACTCGCGGTCGAGCCGCTTGGCGATCTCGGCCTTGAACTCGGCGACCAATTCACGTAGGTCTTCGGCGCTCAGTTCGCTGTCGAGCACGACTCCGCGGGCGTGCTTTTTCGCGTCGAGCAGGGCCTCGAAAGGGTCTGTTTCCTTTTCATCTTCGGGCCGCAAGCCCATGACCACATCGCCGTACATTTGCACGAAGCGGCGGTACACGTCGTAGCAAAAGCGCGGATCGCCCGATTGTTCGATCAGCCCTTGGACGATTTCGTCGTTGAGTCCGAGGTTGAGCACGGTCTCCATCATGCCGGGCATGGACACTCTGGCCCCAGAGCGCACGGATAGCAAGAGCGGGTTGGCCGCGTCGCCAAAGCGCATGTCCATGGTCTTTTCGACTTCGGCAATGGCGCGTTCCACTTGGCCTTTGAGTTCGCTGGGATACGTTTGGTCGTGGTTGTAGTAATAGGTGCAAACTTCGGTGGTGATGGTAAAACCGGCTGGGACGGGCAGGCCAAGCTGGGCCATTTCGGCGAGGTTAGCGCCTTTGCCGCCGAGCAGGTTGCGCATTTCCTTGTCGCCTTCGGATTGAGAAGTGCCAAACAGATATACGTACTTTTCCGTCATTGCTTTCCTATTCTATGGTAATGCGTTTTGAATTGAGAGGGCATCTCGGCCTTGACAGCCTTTGCCGCTGAGCTTGAAAAGGGTGCGAAAATTGAGGTGGAACATGATCGGTGCTTCGAGGAATGGCCTCACAGGGCTAAAAAGACTGAATATATCCCAAAGGAGAGGTTCGTGCAAGCATTATGCCCACACCTGTTCCCACCGCTGGCTGGTAGCCGAGCGATAGAGGGCCAAGGCCGTGCGCAGCTCGCCGAGGGCGTGTTCCGGCGGCGCGTCCGGGGCCTTGCCGTCGAGGACGGCGGCGGCAAAATCGGCTAGCTCCGGCCCAAAGGACTCGGTGTACCCTGGACTGGCAAAAAGTCGCTTGCCGTCGGGATGGTCTGCGTCCCACAGATAGAGTTCGGCACCGTCGAGAGCGGCGTTGATGGTCAGCTCGCCCTTGGTGCCGGTAATGCGCCACCAGGGATCGGGGGCAAAGACCGTGTCGATCATCATGGCGTCAAAGATGGCGGTCTTGCCCGAGTCAAAGCGGAAGAGCGAGCGAGCGAGGGACTCGCCCTCCATTTGCGCGAGCGGATGTGCCAGCACGCCGACCACCTCTTTGATTTCGCCCATCCACATGCGCAAGGGTCGGATCCAGTGCGAGCCGCCGTCGATGGCGATGCCGCCGCCGGTGCGCCCCTTTTCATAGCGCCAGGGCCGCTCTTCTTTGAACCAGTAGGAGTCAAAAGGATAGACAAAGGCCGCGCGGGCGGTGATGATCTCGCCGATGGCTCCGGCGGCAAGGTGCTTTTGGGCCTCGACAATTTCGGGCCAGTACTGGCTGTTTTCCGCGACCATGAA
>VXZF01000724.1 GCA_009845645.1 Gemmatimonadota bacterium
TAGCTGTCCACCGCGACCGGGATTGAGTTCGACATTGTGAACCGTTGCTCCCAAGGGAATATTGGCCAACGGCAGGGCATTGCCGACCCGGATTGGAGCATTGGAACCTGCGGAGATCTCGGCCCCAACCTTCAGGCCCAAAGGCGCGAGAATATAGCGCTTATCTCCATCGGCATAGACAATCAGAGCAATAAACGCCGAACGGTTGGGATCGTATTCAATCGCGGCGACCCGACCCGGCACACCAAGCTTGGTGCGCTTGAAGTCGATGACGCGATAGCGCCGCTTATGCCCCCCTCCGCGCCGACGCATGGTCATGCGGCCCTGATTGTTGCGCCCGCCCGATTTGCTAACAGCCGCAGCAAGTAACGACTTCTCGGGCTTGCTGCGCGTCAGTTCCTCAAAGGAATTGACCGTCTTGTAGCGCAGCGTCGGAGTTGTGGGGCGGAATTTCTTGACTGCCATCTTAAGTCCAGTTTAGCTAGGTATTTTCTGCAAATTCAATAGAGTCGCCGGCCTTAAGAGTCACGTAAGCCTTTTTCCAACCTGCACGTCGCCCCAAGTACATTCCTTGCCGCTTGGGCTTGCTGGGGACTTTGATGGTGCGGACGGATTCAACCTTAACCGAAAAAATGGATTCTACTGCCTGACGAATCTGGAGTTTGTTGGCCTTGGGATGGACGCGAAAGGCATATTTGTTGCCCTCGCGCAACATGGAGGCTTTTTCAGTAATCACCGGCTTCTGAATAATCGCTCGCGGATTCATTTTCTCAGCCCCTTTGGCCACGGTTTTCTACGAGTCGGTCAAAGGCTTGGCGCGTAAATAAAACCACGTCTGTCGCCAGCAAATCATACGTAGATAGCGCCCCTAGATGAGCCATTTTCACCTTGGGCAGATTGCGGCTAGATTTGATCAATACTGGGGAACTTTCCAAAGTAATGAATAGAACCTTCTGGTCTTTGAGGCCGCACGCTTCAATAACCTTCTGAAAGGAACGGGTACTGGGAGCGGGAAAGTTGAATTCAGTGACGATCTTGACCTGACCTTCCGTACCTTTGAGCGTGAGTGCCGAGCGGAATGCCAAGCGCTTGAGGGATTTGGGCAGCTTGGAAGAATAAGAACGGGGGCGGGGACCAAAGGCCACGCCACCGCCGCGCACTAAAGGCGAGCGCAGTGAACCCCGACGCGCCCAACCCGTGCCTTTCTGGCGGTGGTGCTTCTTACTCGTACGGGCTATTTCAGAGCGGGTCTTAGCCGAAGCCGTCCCCTGCCGCTGATTCGCTTGGGTGGCGACAACCGCTCGGTAGAGGGCGTACTCCGAAACCTCAATGCCGAACAAATCCTCGGGCAATTCCACTGAGTCGTTTGCTTGCCCTTCGCTGTTTAGCACTTCTACCTGCACGCCCATGATCCAATCAAACCTTTATGTCGATGCCGATGCCTGCCGGCAGATCGAGCTTCATCAGCGCGTCCACGGTTTGCGGCGTTGAATCGTAAATGTCGATGAGCCGCTTGTGGATGCGTGTCTCGAACTGTTCGCGCGATTTTTTGTCCACGTGTGGAGATCTCAGCACGGTGTACACCGTGCGAGCCGTCGGCAGTGGCACCGGGCCGGCGATGCGGGCCCCGCTGCGCTTGACTGTCTGGACGATCTCGTCCACGGATTTGTCCAACGCCATGTGATCGTAGGCTTTGAGGCGAATGCGTATTCTATCAACTGCCACTGGCTCGCATCTCCCTAACGCGGCTTTTCCTAATTGGAAACCTCGGTGACGACGCCAGAGCCGATGGTGCGACCGCCCTCGCGAATGGCGAAGCGTAGCTGCGGCTCAATGGCGATCGGCTGGATTAGCTCTACTTCCATGTTGACGTTATCGCCGGGCATGACCATTTCGGTGCCCTCGGGCAGCGCAATGGTCCCGGTGACGTCGGTAGTGCGGAAGAAAAACTGGGGACGGTAGCCGGAGAAAAAGGGCTTTTCGCGGCCCCCCTCCTTGGGGGTCAACACCACGACCTCGGCCTTAAACTTGGTGTGCGGCTGAACAGAAGCGGGCTTGCAAACGACCATACCACGCATTAACTCAGCCTTCTCGACGCCGCGCAGCAGTAGGCCGACATTGTCTCCAGCCTCGCCCTCGTCGAGCAACTTGCGGAACATCTCGACGCCAGTGACCGTGGTCTTACGCGTCTCCTTGATGCCGACGATATCCACCTCTTCTCCGACCTTGACCCGACCGCGCTCAATCCGCCCCGTGCCAACCGTGCCGCGTCCTTGGATCGTAAACACGTCTTCGACCGGCATCAGGAAGGGCTGATCAATATCGCGCACCGGATCGGGAATGAACTCGTCAACGGCACTCATCAATTCGTCGATCGACTGGGTGCCGGTCGGCGTGTCCGCTCCTTCAAGCGCCTCAAGGGCCGAACCGCGAATTATCGGAGTATCGTCGCCATCAAAGCCATACTCGGAGAGCAACTCGCGCGTTTCTAGCTCGACCAAGTCCAAAAGTTCTTCGTCATCTACTTGATCGACCTTGTTGAGATAGACGACAATGCTGGGCACGTTGACTTGGCGGGCCAATAGGATGTGCTCGCGGGTCTGGATCATCGGCCCATCAGCGGCGCTAACGACCAAAATCGAACCGTCCATCTGGGCGGCACCGGTGATCATGTTCTTGATGTAGTCAGCATGGCCGGGGCAATCGACATGCGCATAGTGGCGCTTGTCGGTCTCGTACTCCTGATGCGAGACATTGATCGTCACCCCACGTGCCTTTTCTTCCGGAGCATTGTCGATATCATCGACGCTCTTAGCTTGGGCTAAGCCCTTGTTGGCCAAATGCAAGGTGATAGCCGCTGTCAAGGTAGTCTTGCCGTGATCGACGTGGCCAATAGTGCCGATATTGACATGCGGCTTGTTGCGCTGAAATTGTTCCTTAGCCATTTCTTAAATCCTCTCCTGTTCTGGAAGGCGGTTACCGCTTAACCTCGAGTGCTGTCGATAATTTGTTCGGTGATGTTGCTTGGGACGGCCTGGTATTTGGAAAACTGCATGGTAAAAAGCGCCCGGCCTTGGGTCAGCGAACGCAGGCGCGTGGCGTAGCCGAAAGTCTCGCTCAGCGGCACGAAAGCCTTGACGACTTGGGCATCGGAACGGGGATTGATACCCTGTATCTCGCCGCGGTGCGAATTGAGATCGCCCACTACGTCGCCCAAATATTGATCGGGGACGACGACCTCCAACTCCATAATCGGCTCCATAAGATAAGGAGATGCTTTCGCGACACCGTCTTTGAAGGCCATGGACCCGGCGACCTTAAAGGCAACTTCCGATGAGTCAACCTCGTGATGCGACCCATCTACCAGCACGACTTTAACGTCTTCGATCGGGTAACCGGCAACAGGACCGGTGCTCATCGCTTCAATAATGCCCTCGCGCACTGGATTAATGTATTCCTTAGGAATGTTACCGCCGATAATTTTCGACTCAAATACCAGCCCACTGCCCGGCTCGCCCGGTTCGATTTCCAACTCGACATGCCCGTACTGGCCGCGGCCTCCGGTCTGTCGCACGAACCTACCTGTAATCTCGACGGCCTTGCGCAGCCCTTCTTTGTAGGCTACTTGGGGCTTGCCGACATTAGCTTCGACCTTGAATTCGCGGAAGAGGCGGTCGATAAGAATCTCTAAGTGCAATTCGCCCATGCCCGACATGATCGTCTGGCCCGTCTCGTCGTCGAGCTTGATCTGAAAGGTTGGATCTTCCTCGCTGAGCTTGGACAGGGCAATGTATAGCTGCTCCTGGTCCGCCCGCGTCTTTGGCTCAATTGCCACGTGGACCACCGGCTCGGCGAATTCAATCTTTTCCAAGACAATGGGATGCTGTTCGTCGCAAAGCGTATCGCCAGTAGTCGTGTTTTTGAGGCCGACCACCGCGACTA
>VXZF01000159.1 GCA_009845645.1 Gemmatimonadota bacterium
CCGCCAAAGTGGTCAGTTTTTCGTTGTTGTAGATGTTGAGGTTGCCGCCGACGCGACTGAGATTGGCCAACCCGATAATGCTCGTCAGCCGCGGGTTGCTGTAAATGCTCAGGTCTTGGCCGATGTCCGTTAGGCTGGATACGTCCTCGACCATGTCCAACGCGGCATTGCGTCCAATGCGCAAGCTGCCGCCAACTTCCTTTAGAGACGATACATCTTCTAGCGCGGTGAGGGCCAAGTTGTCCTCGATGACGAAATCGCCGCCCACGCTGCTGAGATTCGAGAGGTCCTCTATGAGTTCAAGCGAGGGATTGAAGGCGATGGTGAAGTTGCCGCCGACTGTGGTGAGGCCGAACAGGCCATCGATATTGGCCAATTGGTTGTTGTTGTCGATGCGCGCGTTGCCGCCGACTGCGTTGAGCTTGATTAGGCCGTCTATGGTAGTGAGCTTGTCGTTGTGGGAGACGCTGAAGTGGCCGCCGATTGCGCTGAGAAAGGACAGCCCCTCGATATCGACGAGCTCGTCGTTGTCGCGGATGGTGACGTCTCCACCCACAGAGGCGAGGTCGTTCAGCCCCTCAAAGTTTTTGAGTTCTTCGTTGTCGTGGATGGTGAGGTTGCCATCTATGGCGCTGAGTTGGTTCAAGCCCTCAAAAAGGGCGAGGTCCAGGCGCGTAATTTCGAGGTCGCCAGCAATGGTGTAATTGCACTTCCCTTCCTTCTCCAGCGCATCCGCGTCTGCGCGCGAGCGCACGATGCGATCGCCCGGCAGAATGTTGTCTTCACAGTCGCCGTTTGGGGTGCTACCCACGCTCGCGTCCTCGCCGCACCCGGCTAAGACGAGCAACAAGACGAGCAGACTGGCCGCGGCGATCAATCTAAGTACCCGAGGTCGCGCAGGCGCTCTTTGAGGATCTCGGCCTCGCCGGCCGTTGCTCCTTGAGCCTGCATCTGTTGATAGGCGGAGCGATCCCGCAAGGCGCGATATTGCGCGCGGTAGTGCGACGGGTCAGCGCAAACTAAGTCGTCGTCGCCGTGGCACAGGTCGCGCAGGACGTACGCACCTGTCTGTTCGTCCTCGCGGTAGAAATGCCGTCCATCGCACAGGCACCATTCGCGGATGCCCTCGGCATAGCGCGCTATTTCCTCGCCGTCGATAGCCGTAGGCGACGTGACGCGCTCTGCGGGCAGGCGCAGATTGTCGGGGCTGAGAAAACCGATGCCGTATAGGCTGTCTAGTTCGGATAATACCCAACGCTCGGCCAGCGTTGCGCTCGGCTCCAACCAGTTCTGGCCGAACCCTTGGTAGTCAACGGGTAGATCGGCCAATGCCGCGATGGTCGGGAAGAGGTCAATGGCGGAAACGGCTCCGTCGCGAGGAAAGGAGAACCCGCCCGGCACGTGCGCTAACATGGGCACGTGGACCACGTTGGGATGCAGCCGGTCGCCGTGCGCCATAACCTCCCCGCAAAATCCCTCGCCGTGATCGCCGCAGATAAAGACCGCCCATTCGTCGAGGTCGATTCGCTTGAGCAGCTCGACGAGGGAAAATTCCAGCACGTGGGTCACAGCCGCTTGGTAGTAGCGCAGCGCTTCTGCTACCTGCCCGGTCGCCACTAGTTGACCTAAGTCGGGCCGATGGGGTATGTCGCCCAAGCCGTAACCGCCGTGCGTGTACCAAAAGTGGAGGAATTTAAATTGCGGCCCGCTCGGCTCGATCAGCTCGGTACACAGGCGTTCGAGCGATCCCAAGTGCTGTTGGGTGGCCGCGGGATCGACTAGCCCGATAAAAGGCGCGAAGTCTAGGAAGCGAAACACGTCCGGCCGCTCGGAGAACCCCCGGACGCTGTACCCGGCCGCGGCAAAAAGGTCGAACATGTTGGCCACGCCCGCGAACATCTTCAGGTAGGTCTGCCCAAAAAGCCCGTGCTCAAAGGGATACAGTCCAGTGAACAACGAGGTGTGCGAGGGGCGGGTCGCCGGCGCGGTGACAAAGTAGCGCTCGGCAAAGGCGTAATCCCGCGTCAGCAGATCGAATTTGGGCGTGTTAATCCTCGGGTTGGTCCGGCTCAGGGCGTCGTAGCGCCAGCAGTCGATGGAGACGATTAGGAATTTGTCGATCTTTTCCGGCATCCTCTCTCCTCGTCAGTCGAGCAGTCGTGCGTTGTACTGGCGCGGTGTATGTCGATAGCCACCAAACCGTCCTTCGTCGAGCGGCGCGGGTGTGTAGATGTACACGGCATTGCTATATGGATCGTAGAGCACCACTTCCTCGCGCTCGTCGCCGCAGACATTGGCCGGGAAGCAGTGATACCACCCCATCTTGCCGCCAGTCGGCGCGGGCAGTTCCGGGAAGGTTGCGACCTTGTGGCCGTGGCCGTTGAAGAGGGCCGCCGGGCTGTAGAGCAAATCCCCTTGTTCCGGCCCATTCCAGCGCACGATTTCCATGCCCGTGTTGTTGGGCGACTCATCTACTTGGAAGCGGCTAAGCACAACGCCGTCTTGTGCGACGATCATCACGTCCGCGTGGTGCCCGTTGTAGCGGATGGCCAATTCACGGCCGGGTAGCTCGGGCCGCAAGTTGCCGCAGCGCACCTCCTGCCCGTGCGGCACCACGTCCGCCCCCAAGTGCAGCAGGCGTTGGCCGCGCCTGTCGAGTACTTGGCCGCCGCCCGAGACAATGGCCGCTGGCTCCGTGCCCCACTGATCCACCAACACGCTGTCTGCATGGTCGCCCAAAAAGGTTTCCCACAAGACGCTTCCGTCGTGATCGAGGCCAAAGTGTCCGCCGTTGACCTCATCGCGCCCATCGCCGTCCAAGTCGCCGACGGCCGGGATGTACGCCGCGTGCTCTGGGTAGCGATGCCACTTGCTGCGATAGTGCCACAGCACTTCGAGCCGGTCGTTGAACGCGAGGACATCGCAGCCCAGCTTGACGACAAAATCGCGCGGCTGGTCGTGGCCGGAGAAGTTGGCGATCAGCAGCCGCTGATGCACGTAGTTGGGGACGTGCATTTCCCCGTCTGCGTAGGCGTTGCAGCGCGCCAGTTCTTCGGGTGCGGCGCAGCGTTTGACTGCGCCGGTGCGCCCGTCGAGGATGGCGATGTGGACGTCTGCGAGGTTCCACTTGCTGGTGCGTTTCACGTGGGGATCGACGAGGAAGCAGAGGACTTCTTGCCGTCCGTCTTGGTCGATGTCGCAGATGGCCACCGGTCCCGGGCGGTCGGGAGAAATGGTCGCGAGGCGGCCTGGCTCATCTGCGTCGAGCGCGGTAAAATCCCGATCTCCCACCGCCCAGAGCGGCTCACCGGCGAGCGAAAAGGCCCCTAGAAAGCAGGGCTTGATGCCCCCGAGGGCATTGTACACGAGGAAATCGACTTGACCGTCTCCAGTCAGGTCGCCGATGCGAATGTCCCCGCCGGTGCGTTCGCGGACGAACTCGTCGGGCAGGGAAACTTTTTTGTAGAGCAAGGCCGCGGCGTCTTGCACGGATCGCAACTCAGGGCTTGGCGTGAGCAAAATATTGCGAGAATATACGCATAGAGGCGTCCGATGCGAAGATTAGCTAGATTGTAGCCAACTCACCAACGAAAGGAGCCACATGTCTTTCAAATTCGTCTTTCTGTCACCTGCCGGCGAGCTAGCCGCTGCCATGTCCGAAGCGGTCCCCACGATGGAGATCGTCCAATGCGAAAGCCGCGCTGAAGCCCTAGCCGCTCTGCCCATGGCGCAAGCCTGTTTCGGCACTTTGGACCCAGAGCTGTTGGCCGCAGCTGGCCAACTCAAGTGGTTGGCCGCTCCAGCCGCCGGCCCGCCCAAGGGGTATTACTTCCCGGAACTCATCGCCAGTGACGTAGTGGTGACCAATTTTCGCGGCATCTTCAACGACCATATCTCGGCCCATATCATGGCCTTTGTGCTGGCGCTCTCGCGCGG
>VXZF01000457.1 GCA_009845645.1 Gemmatimonadota bacterium
CCTTTGTCCAGCGCGGCCATAATCTGCTCAAAGTGCAATGTGTGTGGCGTGGAAATCTCTACCGCGTCCAGTTCGACTTGCTCCAGCATCTCTTGGTAGTGAGTAAACTCCGGCAACTCCGCGGCCTGCGAGTGGCGCTCTTTAGCTCGCTGCAGGCTGGCCTGATCCACATCGCACAACGCCACCACTTCGGCCTCGGGGATGCCGAGCACCCGCCCTATATGCCCGCTGGCATTTCCACCACAGCCGATAAATCCCACGCGAATTTTGTCCATCTTCCTCTCTTTTCTGTCCGGTTTGAAGAAGTCGCCGGTGATTAGCTCACCCCAGCTCCCGTCGCGATGTCCTGCTCCGGCCCGACTAACACGAGGTTCCCATCGCCATCTTCGGCCGCCAAGATCATCCCTTCCGAGACAATGCCCCGCAGCTTGGCTGGTTTGAGATTGGCGACCAAAACCACCTTCCGGCCCGGTAAGTCCTCGGGCTGGTACCACTGGGCGATGCCGCCGACCACGGTGCGCGTCTCGTCGCCTAGGTCGAGCGTCAGTTTGAGGAGTCTGTCGGCACCTTCGACCTTTTCGGCGACTTTGACCTCGGCTACGCGCAATTGCACCTTGGAAAAATCTTCGATTGAAATCTGTTCCACTTGTGAAGCCTCTTTCTTTGGCGGCTGTCGCTTGGGCTTTCCGGTCTCCGACTTGGGGAAGAGGATATCCGCTTCCGCTGGTATTTTCGTCCCGGGCGCAGCCCGACCCCAAGTATCTAGGTCAGCGAAGGTGTAGTCTTCTAACCCCAGATCTGTCCGCACCTGCCGCGCCTTGCTCGGCATGGCTGGTTCCAAGAGCACCGCGACAATGCGCAGCCCCTCCGCGATATTGTAGAGCACCGTCCCCAACCGCTCGTGCTGCGTTGGATCTTTGGCCAACTTCCACGGAGCCTCGTCGTTAAAATAGCGATTGAGCTGCCGCACGAACTGCATCACCGTCTCCAGCGCCTCGAAAATCCGCAACCGACCCACCAAAGACCGCACCTGCCCCACCAGCGCAGTGCCCGTCGCGATCAACTCCTCGTCGGCTTCCTGCTGCGACGGCGCGGGCAAGACGCCGTCAGTATGCCGCGTGAGCAAGGCGCGGACGCGGGACAGCAAATTGCCCAAGTCATTGGCCAAATCCGCGTTGTAGCGCTCGACCAAAAATTGTTCCCCAATGGAAGAGTCCTGGCCGTACACCGTATCCTTCAACAAGTAGTAGCGCACGGCGTCGGTGCCGTATTTTTCCGCCATTTCAAAGGGATCAATGACGTTGCCCAAGCTCTTGCTCATCTTCTGCTCGTCGTCGTGTCCCTTCAAGAAGCCGCCGACATTGAGGTGTTGATACAGCGGCACCCCAGCCGCTTTGAGTACGGTCGGCCAAAACACCGCGTGGGGCTTGAGAATGTCCTTGCCGATTAGGTGCTGGGCCACCGGCCAATACGCGCGGTAGCGCGCGTCGTCGGGGAATCCGAGTGCGGAAGTGTAGTTGATCAGGGCATCGACCCACACGTACGCCACGTGCTCGGCATCCCACGGTAGTTCAATACCCCAGGGCACCCGGCCTTTGGGCCGCGAAATCGACAGGTCGCCAATCGGCTCGCCGAGCAGGGCCAGCACTTCGTTTTTGTACCCGGTGGGACGAATAAAATCCGGGTGGTCGCGGATGTAGTCGCGCAGCCATTCGCGGTACTTTTCCATGCGAAAAAAGTAGTTGCCCTCGCGGCGGCTTTCCGGTGCGCGCAGGTGATCGGGGCATTGGCCGTTGACCAGCTCCTTATCGGTGAGAAAGCGCTCGCAGCCGACGCAGTACAGCCCCTCGTACTCGTCGTAGTAGATGTCTCCGGTCGCGTGCACCTCCTCTAGTATCCGGCGCACAACCGCCTTGTGCCGTTCCTCAGTGGTGCGGATAAAGTCGTCGTGGGAGATGTCGAGTACCTGCCAAGCGTCGCGGAAGCGCTGACTGATGCGGTCGCAAAACTGCTGCGGGTCAATGCCAGCCCCGTGAGCGGCCTGATAAATTTTTTCTCCGTGCTCGTCGGTGCCGGTCAGGAAGTAGGTGTCGAATCCGTCGAGTCGGTGAAACCGCGCGAGAAAATCGGCTATCACGGTGGTATAGGCGTGGCCGATGTGGGGCACATCGTTGACATAGTAAATCGGCGTGGTGACGTAGAATGCTTTGCTCATGGGGCCTCCGGAGTCGGCGGACAAAATAAGCGATCCATATTTAAGTACTAGGGGTTTATAACAATATCAAGACAGGACGCACTCACCCCTGATAAACGCGCGGCATCAAAAGCTGGCCATTGCGAGCCAGAGGCAAGCCGGCAAAGGCGCAGGAGTTGCCCCATTGGTCGATGGTAGCCGCAGTTTTGTACTCATTGATAATGGCGTGGCGTGCGCGCGCGGTGTAGTTGTGGCCGGCGCGATGGACGACGAGGACGTGGATGATCGCCACGTCGCCCGGCTCGGCCTCCAAGACGAGGCATTCGGTCGCGGGGATGTGCTCGTCGGGGATGGTGTGGCTGTTTTTTAAAGTGGGGTACTCACCCTTGAGGTGGCTGCCGGGCAGGACCTCGGTAGCCCCGGCTTCAAATCCACTCGGATCGAGGTACGTAATGGCCGCGGCCAAGTCTGGCTCGGTGTGGCGCTCGTAAGGCCAGTCTTGGTGCCAGCTCTGGGTGCAGACAAAGCCGGGGGGTTTGTTGCGGATCTTGCCGTTGTGGAAATCGAGGTCAGGGCCTAATAGATCGACCATGACCGAGACAATGCGCGGGTCGGTGAACTGATCGAACCAGTAGTCGCCCGCCAACGTCTGATCCATCATGCCGACGACGTTGCGCGGATTGAAGGAGTCGGGCGCGTACCCGTCCGGCACATCCATGAAGGAGTACTTGACGTTCTTGGGCCGGTCTTCGATCTCGGTCACCAAGCGATGAAACTCGCCACGCATCTGCTCCATCTCCGCAGGGCCATAGAAGCCTTTGAGCAAGAGATAGCCGTTGTCGTCGAAGAACTGCTTCTGCTCGGGATCTAAAATGAGCAAGCTCATGGCGCGGTGTCCTTTGCGGTTGAGCGGTTGGGTAGGAAAAAGGCCAGCCCAGCGGGCAATATCGGCAGCAGGGCTAGGTATTTCAAGGTCTCAGCCACGCCGATCTGGTCGCCGAAATGGCCGATCAGCGGCAGCGCGAGGCTGGCCAAACCCCAGCTAAAGCCCAGCGGCAGGCTGGAGACCAAACCCGTATTTTCCGGCGAAAACTCCTGGGCCATGGCGACCATAATCGAATTGGAAGACAGCAACAGACCGCCGCCCAAAAAGAGCAGGGTATAGCTGGCCAGCGTTCCTTCGACATAGATGAAGGCGAAGAGCGGCGGCACCGAGCACAGCAGCGATCCCCAGACCAGCGGTTTAGGATCAATGCGGTCGGCCAGATAGCCAACGATGAGCGCGCCGACCACGCCAGCGATATTGTAGATTCCCAAGGGGATGCCGCCCGCGACGAGACCGAGGCCGCGCTCCTGGGCCATGAGCGTCAAAAACGTGCCAAAGCCCAGTCCCGAGACCGAGCGCAGAACGACGATCGCGGTGATCAGCACGAGAGGCCCCGCTTGATCGCCGAGACTGCGCCACTGGGCCGTGCTTCTGCCGTGGGAAAAGTTGGGGTTGCCCAGCGGCACCGTGCGATACATGAGCAGGAGAAACAACAGGCCGGGAATGGAGAGATAGGGCAGGGAATCCAGCCCAAAGGAATTGGTGTAGGCAGGTGCCCACAGCGGCGTTAGGCCCAGCCCCAGCGTCCCGCCAAAGATAAAGAGCGCCAAGCCGAAGGAGCGGCGCGGTCCGCTGAGTTCGCCGGCCAGCGAAAAGACTTGGGGGTGGAAAGCGGCGACCCCGAGTCCACAC